>JBBSXY010000078.1:0-8804 GCA_038045525.1 Nanobdellota archaeon
ATAATATTGGAACAGAAGACACCGAATCACCGTATTCTGTTTTATGGGATAGTACAGGGCTGACAAATGGAAATCATCTTCTCACTGCCACTGCAAGAGATTTAGCCAACAACACAAATATAAGCACAGGTGTCGTAGTAAATGTGAACAATACTACTGGACCTGACACAACACCACCTGTGCGCAGCGGTGGCTTGCCTTCCGGCACACTGCCCGTAGGCACACCATCAGCCACGATTTCATTGGCAACAAACGAAGCAGCGACTTGCAAGTATTCGATGACGGCAAACATTGCATATTCATCAATGGCGAACACTTTCACAACAACAGGAGGAACATTACATTCGCGCACCATAACAGGACTTGTGAACGGCAACACCTACACATACTATGTAAGATGCATTGATGCAGCAAACAACACGAACACAGACGACTTCCCGATAAGCTTCTCTGTTTCTGCTACAACACCAGCGTGTGTTTTAAATTCTGCTTCCTGGAGTAAGAAAAATGCCACTGAAGGTGAAATTGTTTACCTAAATGTTTTTGGGAATGATTGCAACGGAAAAACTCTTTCTTTTGAAGTTAAGGAAAGAGATATTTTTGGTGATATTGATGCAATTGGTGATGACCCTGTTCAAATAAATCCATTTAATGTGTCATTTAACGGAGACAGTGCATCTGGAACATGGACAGCAGAATGGCAGTCAGATGGATTATTTGAATTAGGCGGGAATCCCGAATATTATTTCATTGCTTCTGTTGTCGGAACAAATGAAGAAATAAGCTCTGGAACAGAAGATTCGGAATTGCTGAGAGTTAGTGCCGAGCCGGTTGGTCCAACCTGTCCTGAAACTGTTCCTTTCAATTCTTTCCAGGGCTGTTATTATGATAATATTGACTTCACAAACTTGAAGCTTGTTAGAAACACCTCAAGTATAAACTTTAACTGGAGTACAGGTTCTCCAGATAATTCAATAGCCCCAGATACATTTTCTGCCAGATTCGAAGGAGACTTTGTCTTTGAAGCAGCAAGATACAATTTCACTGCCACTGTAGATGACGGCATAAGAGTTTACTTGGATAACTCCTTAGTTATAGATCAATGGAAAAATCAACCTGCAACCACTTACACAGCGTTGCGACAGCTCACAGCTGGAACACATCGCGTGAAAGTGGAGTTTTATGAACAAACCAGTCAGGCTTTGGTAAAAGTCTCGTGGAGCAGCAACCAGAGTGGTCCTTGTACCAATACGACGTGGATTCCATCAGAAACAAACTTATGTGGTAATGTAACTCAGATATCGAACTGCGGTAACACACGCATAGTGCAAGGGCTGGTTAGTTGTAATATTGGGCAGATATGTAGCAACAACCTATGCATCATACCTGGGCCTGAGACAATACCGCCGATAGTAACAATCACTGCTCCTGCAAATAATCAGGAATTTCCTCTAGGGACTACGACTGCAACTCTGTCGGCAACAACAAACGAAGCAGCGACTTGCAAGTATAGTGATACAGATGTTAGTTATAATGCTATGCTATATACTCTTAATGGCCAAAATACGACGAGCCATATAATAGTCATTCCAAATCTTCAGAACGGAACTAATTATGCCAGATATGTTCGTTGCAAAGATACGGCAGGAAACACCATGAATAATAGCCAATCGGTCAGGTTCAGTGTTGGAAGACCAATATCATTTTGCGGGGACAATGTATGTAATGCAACTGAAACAAGAGATTCTTGTCCTGTCGATTGCCCTCTTTCCTGTGACCTTACTTCTGCTTCCTGGAGTAAGGAAGATGCCACCGAGGGGGAAATTGTTTACCTAAATGTTAGAGGGAATAGTTGCGATTTGAGAACAATCTCTCTTGAAGTTAAGGAAAGGGATATTTTTGGTGACGACGCTGTTCAGGTAAATCCTTCTAATGTTATATTTAGTGGGAACAGTATACGAGGAACATGGACAGCAGAATGGCAGGATGAAGAAACAGGAGAGTCAGCTCCTCCCGAATATTATTTCATTGCTTCTGTTGTCGGAACAAATGAAGAAATAAGCTCTGGAAAGGGTAATTCAGAATTGTTGTTCGTAAATAAACCATCTTCTGACAGAAGAGGAGGCGGAGGCGGTGGAGGAGGCGGAGGCGGAGGCGGAAGAGATAGAGAAAGAAAAACAATACGCATATTAAAAGATTTCAATCCAGAGACAGGAGTAAGACAGATTGAACTAGATGTGGTAGACAAAGCGCAGGTAGATGAAGCAGAGCGTATTAGCATAACTGTTTCAAAATATGACTCTTTACCGGCAACTCTTTCTGTTGCAAAAACAGGACAGGTTTATAAGTATCTGCAAGTTGAAACAGAAAATCTTGGTTCTGATTTAGAAAATGCAAAAATCACGTTCCAAGTTGAAAAGTCTTGGCAAATAGAAAATAATCTTGGGAAAGAGGATATAGCATTATTCAAGTTTGATGGAAGCTTAGGCAGATGGAATGAACTCCAGACAACGTTTTCATCAGAAGACGGTACTTATTACTACTATGAAACAGAGCTCGCTAGTTTCAGTTATTTTGCTATTGGGAAAAAAGAAATAGCTCCTGAAGAAACAGGTGAAGAAATTCCAGTGAAAGAACCAAGTAAATTTGCCAGTGTTCCTGTTATCCTTATTGTTCTTGTGGTGGTTTTATTAATTTCTATAATTCTGATAAGATTCATAAAAAAACGCGTAGAGAAGTATGAAGATAACCAGCCCTGAATAAGCATCATTAAATTTAAATATGGCTGTCTCTTTGGATTAAAATGGCGGGAAAGATTGTCATAGCAATTCTCCTTCTTGCAGTTATTGTCGGAGGGGTTTTTTTGTTCAACACTGTTTCAAAAAATCCTGTAAAAACAGCAGGGGTCATAAATAATCCTGATGAAAATTCACAAGGAGTACAGACCTCTGAAGAGGTCATAGAAATAACATCTTCCGGACTTATTCCGGCAACCATTGAGATTTCAAAGGGAGACACAGTTACATGGGTTAATAAAGACGTTGAAAAACACTGGCCTGCATCTGCAATTCATCCAACACATCGGGTTTATCCGGGATCAGACATAGAAAAATGCGGAACAGGTGAAGAAAAAAGCATTTTCGATTCCTGTCGTGGTCTTGCCACAGGAGAAAGCTGGAGTTTTACTTTTAATGAAGTCGGCTCTTGGAGCTACCACGATCATCTCGTAAACGGACTTTTTGGAAAAGTTATTGTTTTGGAATAATAAATAAAAAAGACAATATGAAATTCGACAGTTCTTTTTTTCTCAGGATAGGGCTTGCATTTGTCTTTATCTATGTGGCTGTTTCTGCCTTTTTTTATCCGGAAATATGGATTGGCTTTCTTCCGAATTTCCTGGGAAATACAATAACAAAGGGGTATTTTCTTCTTGCCCATGATGTCTTTGGAGTTGGCCTTGGCTTATGGCTTCTTTCTGGAAAAAAAACTTTTTATGCCGCAGTCGTATCCTCTATTATGTTGGCGGCAATAGTGCTCACAAACCTTGGTTCTCTTCTTATAGTTTTCAGGGACATTGGGCTGTTTTTTGCCGCAGTTGCGCTGGCTGTCCTGAGCAAAAGAAGTTAGCCCTGATATTACCAAGTAGTACTTAGTATTACAATTTAAAATAAAGCATTAGGCTAAGGAAAGATAAGTATTAAGCCAAGAAGTAAGTTTAAATACTATATAGTATTACTTAGTATTACTATTGTCTAAAGAGGGAAAATGGAGAATATAAGCCTTAAGCTGGAAAAAGAATTCCTGAAAACCATTGAAGCTGTCATGAAAAAGCATAATTACATGACGAAAACAGAGTTTATCAGGGAAGCCATAAGAGAAAAGGTAAAAAAATTAGGGGAGAAAGAAACAATAAGTCATAGCCATACTGCTTCAGGCGAAAGAAAAGAATTTCCATCTTATATTTAAAAAATTCTTGGTTTTTCTTTTATTTGTCAAACTTCGGCAAATTCGGAACACAGACAATAAGAAAAAGGATTATTTATGAGTTTTGGAGCTGGCCAAATTTCTCTGTAAGATCATGACTTCTTTTGCGATCAGAAAAGAATTTAGCTATCAATGTATCATACCTTGGATTTGAACTGACAATCTTCAATCCCTTATTTACAAGATACATTATGCCTTCTTCTCGCAATTGGGGGCTTTGGTCAGAATAAAGGTGGTAGTGCCATCTTTTGTGCGCTCCGATTCTTCCCATAAGATGCACAGAATGGCGTGTTCTTTGTGCTATCTCTAATATCTCTGAAGCTGAGAGAGGCCGTTCACTGGAAAAAGTCGCTGCCAAATCAGCATCCTTTATCACACCCATGGTTACAAATAGGGAATGCAGGTTTAAAAAAATTGTTATTGCAAAAAAACTAAAACCTTTCGCACCATTCGCACCCTTTTTCAGGACATTCAGAATTAAGAAGTTTTATGGCCTTGGAAAAAAGGGCTTCTGCATGCTTTATGTTTATGTCTCTTCTTGCAAGGACCGTATCAAAGACAAATTCTCCTGTTTCAAGAACATGGGAAGGAATATAAAATAAAAGAAAAGCATAATTTTCTGTTTCATGGCTGTTTTTCTGCAGGAGAAAATTATAGATATCAATCTGGTGCTGATAGTGGTCTGCTGTGTCTTCTTTTAGCTGAAATCCCCTGGTTTTGTAATCAAGGACAATGAGTTTTTTTCCTTTGACAAGGATGTTATCAACAGCACCGTGGAGTATATTTCCCTGAGAATCTGTCCAAGATATCCCTTTTTTATTGTTTCTCCATTCTGCAAGCAATGATTCATTATCAAACAGCTTCAAACCCTGTGTATGGTGATGGTCTTTTATTTCTGGGGGCAGCAATCCTTTTCTCATGAATTTGTCAAAATGAGTCTTGAGTATTTTATCCATGCCAGAAGGAAGAGTTGGAAATCCGCTGCTTGGCCTTTTCCAGATCTTATGCTTTTCAAGCCAGAAACATCTCGGGCACCCTTCCATCAAGGCAAGGGATGAAGGCGAAAGTTTGAATGTCTCAGGCATTTTATAGAAAATCCCTATCTGCTTATATAATTTCCTAGTTCGCACAGACAGGGCGGATTTAAAAGTTATCCCTTATTCTTTCCCTTCTTGTTCCTTGAGAAAATTTCAACCAAAGTGTCATCGGACTTGACATTTGTATGGATTCCTAATTTATAATTGGAAGCGCTTCTTCTTATGATATCTTCGGTTTGTTCCCTTAAAGACATCAGGTTCTTCTTGGCTCTTTTTTCAAGAATCTTTTTTATCTTTTCATCTATAGAAATTGTCAGTGTTGGCATCTTAATTAAATTTAAAAATTTTCAAGACCTTAATAATGAAGAAAAGGTACAATAGTAAGGTTAACGCAAGAGCGATCGCCCAATAGACAATATTAGCAGGGGAAATCGTGTCGAAGGTAGTAAAAGGGGAAAACAAGGAGAAAACAATCATTACTGCAAGAAAGGAAAATAACACAAAGAAAACTTTCAATAAGAGCAGAAGGCTCAGCTTGCTCTTGTGAATTATGTGGTGCTTCAAGCTTTTTCCCTTTTTTCTAGGCATGCACAAAGAAAGAAATTTCAATTTAAATAGATTTCTTATTCTATTTGAAATCCATGGAATGTGCCATGTCTTTTGGGGTTTTTTCTGGGTTTTTCAGGTTTTCTTTGCAGCGTTCTATGAACAGTTTTGTGGGACCATCGTCTTCTTTTTTCAATATTTTTTCAAATTCGAGTTTTGCAGCCTTAAAATTTCCTCTGAAATAAATATCCAGCGCTTTTTCAAAATCTTTGTTTAGGGATTCTTGGGGTTTTACGCATAACTCATATATCACTAAAGGTTTTTCTTTGCCTTTGACCTTGACCACGTCGAGTTTTCTGAATATTAGATTTTTTCTGTTTTTAACAGATTTGTGGGTTGATTCAGAGACAATTATCGACACCTTATAGTATTTTGTCAGACCCTCTAGCCTTGAGGATATGTTGACTGTGTCTCCCAAGGCAGTGTAATCAAATCTATCATTGCTTCCGAAGTTTCCGACAAAAGCTTCCCCTGTATGGATTCCGCAACCGATTTCTATGGGGTCATGACCCTGTAACTTCAGCTCTTCATTGAATTTTTTCAGGGCTTTTATTTTTGATATTGCTGAATTGCATGCAAGCTCGGCATGATCTTTTTCTTCCACCGGTGCATTCCAGAAAGCCATTATGGCATCTCCGATAAACTTGTCGATTGTTCCTCTGTTATCAAGGATTACTTCAGCCATTTTTGTGAGGTAAGAATTGATCATGTTTCCAAGAGCTTCTGGAGAAAGTTTTTCGCTTATAGAAGTGAAATTCCTTATGTCGCTGAACAGCACTGTGATTGTTCTTTTTTCTCCGCCAAGGTTTAACTCTTTTTTATGTTCGACAATTTCCCTTAAAAGATCCTTGTTCACGTATTTTCCAAAGGCATTTGTCAGATAAGATGTTTGCTTTTTCTCCTCAAGATAATTGATGCCCACTCCTGATCCTGCAAAAACAATTAAGGATAATGGAGGAAAGAAAAAATTTGTGATGTAATCGAAATTATTGAACAGGAAAATCCCGAGAAAATAGTAAAGGACAATTATGCCTAAAACAGAGAGAACCATATAATGGGTTTTGAGCTTTGACAGGAAAAACATCCCTAAAAGTCCAAGAATAAAAGCAAATAAAAATGTCAGAGAGAAGTTTTGTTTTTTTATGAAATTATTTAAGATTAAGTTCTGGATTATATTGGCCTGAATTTCAACTCCAGACATTTCTATGCCTTTGGAGGTAGGGACAACAAAAGTATCGTGAAGATCTGGTGCTGTAGCTCCAATTAAAACAATTTTTCCTGTGAAGTTTTCTGGCTGGCCATTTAACAAATCCTTTGCCTTTATTGAACGGAAACTTCCTGGGCTGTCTGCAAAATTTATATGATAAATTCCGTGTTCCTTCGATGTGGCATTGAAAGCTCTTCCATAAACCTTAAATGCAAAAGGCATCTCCTCTTGATCAGGAACAGATTTTAAGCTTCTCACAACGCCATCAGAGTCTGTTATAAGATTCACGTATCCGTGGTCTGCATTAAATATTGGCTTGTAAATTTGATTTCCTGAAATCTCTGAAGCCAGAATTATGTTATCAAAGCCTTTGAGAGTTTCATTAAAGGAATCATCGTCTCCTTGCTTGAGATTTGGTTCAAAAAAAGACAGATCAAATCCGACTGCTTTCGGGTTTTGTATTTTCCCAAGCATATCTGCATAAACAGAACGGTCCCACGGCCATCTTCCTATGCTGTTTATGCTTTCATCGTCAATGGTTATGATTACGATATTGTTCAAAACATTTTTTTTGCCATGCAGGCTGTCTGTTATCTTTGCCTGGATAGGGGCAAATGCATTGAACAAAATAAGAATAAGAAAGATTACTGAAACGATGGCAAATGTAATATTTCTAGAGGATATTTTAATAGCCATTTCATTGTATTCTTGATATATCTGCCTTTATTTTCTGAATTGCTTTGGTGATTTCAACCACCTTGTCAATTGTTTCTACTTTAATAGGAGATTTTTCAGCGAATTCGTCAACATCTACAAGTCCTTCATCTGCATCTAGCAGTCTCTGCCTGATTTCCTGGTCTGTCAGGCCTGTTCTGCTTTTGAGAAGGCTGTAAAGAACAGGTTTTTTATTTATTTCAAGATCTCTTATATGCCTGAGCTCTTCAATTGCTTTCTCCATTCTTTCTCTTATTTTTTCAAGCTCTTCTTGGGTTGCAGCTCTTTCAGTTGCCTGGCCTTGGGCAATTTCAACAACCCTTCCTGCAGCAACAAGGAAAATTTCTGCTTGAAATTCATAGTCGGTTTCACCTTCTCCTCCAAGGACGTATCCTTCCCTGATTCCGAATGTTGTTGCCCTTACAGAAGCTATGCTGTTGCCTGTGTCAATAGTGTAGTCTTCAACCCCTGAAAGTTCTGTAAATGTGTTCCATGTTTCCCCTTTCTCCTGGGAAACCTTTGGATGTGATTTAATAAGTTCATCAATCTTGATTCTTGTGTCTGGCTCCAAATTGATTACAACGCTTTCATAAAGGATGACTGCTGCAAGGCCATTGACTCCAGTCTCAATCATGTCTCCCTGGCCCAGATGAACATTTCCAATAACGCTTTCTCCATTAACCATGACATTGCCTGATTCAACACGCAACTGTGCAGGCACTGTAGAAGACCCTGTAACAAAGAAAAATCCCAATGCTAGAGCAATAACAATAGCAATTACAATCCCAAGAAAAATCTTTGATCCTCTCGACTCAAACATCTTAAAAACAGGGGATTTTAATTTAAATAAGTTTCTTAAGGTTGCTTCCTGAAAATTTTTGGTATTGTTCTTATAATTCCATGAAACCAAGATGTGCCTGTTTTGGATCTCCTGGAAGAAAAAAATGAAAGATTAATCCTGTTGTCAAATAATTGAAAAGGCTTTCTGTCTGTTGAGATTTCGTATAATGTGCTTAATACAGGAGTTTCTGTCGCAAATTCTGTTAGTTCGCCGCGTCCATTTTCATATGGCTCTATTTTCTGAATGTAATTCTGGCTAAATTCTTGCTTTCCATCATTTCTGTTGCCCCTATAGTTTCTGCTGTCTTGATAAGAAAGCTGCTTCGCTGCATTTTCCCTGCTGAATCTTGGAATGTAGAATGGGTTTTTATTGTTGTTTTCCTGCGCAAATGCTTGTTGCCCCAGAAACAATGCGC
>JBBSXY010000079.1:0-1649 GCA_038045525.1 Nanobdellota archaeon
AGATCAAAGTAATCCTTAATCCTACTTATCAATTCCTGTCTTACGAGCATTTTAGGCTTTCTCCTGTGTTTTTGATTCTGAGTTTTCCATATTTTTCCAAGAAGTCTGGTGTTTATAAATCTTGCTATTTTGTTACTTTTTGAGAGTGAGAACACTATGGAAGGTTTTATAAAATAGTGTTTTTATCTGCTGAATATGGTAAGAAAAATATCTGATAAAAAAACACAACTAATACAAAAATTGTATGGTGAAGGTTTAGATGTTGCAGAAATAGCCAGAATAGTGAATGTTTCTTATAGCACAGCATACGGTTATACAAAATTGAAACAAAGAATTAATCCGGAAACAGGACAGGCGTTTGAATCAATAAGTCAATTAATGGATTATCAAGCTAGACATAGGATTAATCCGGAAACAAAAAAGGCTTTTGCATCAAGAAGCCAATTAATGGATTACCGAGCGAGACAGAGAATTAATCCGGAAACAGGACAGGCGTTTGAATCAAGAAGCCAATATCAGGAACATTTATATAAACAAGGACAAAAAAGACTTGAAAATAAAAAATTGAGCAGCTTAATAAAAAGAGGATTAGAAGAACTTAAGAAAAACCAGTCCTGGTTGGCCAGAAAAATGGGTGTTTCAAGAGAATCTGCTTCTATGTATACGCGTGGAAAAAGCATACCGAATAAAGAAAGACTGGAAAGGTTGTTTTCTGCGCTTGATGTTCCATACAGAACCTTGGAAGATTTACTGGAAGTTTTATTAGAGGAAAAACACTAAAAAATCAGATAGCTGGCCAAAATCCCAAGGAAAATTCCTGCTGTTATGAAAGGCATTGCAGGATAAAACTTCTTTTTTTCAGCTGCAAAGAAAAGGTATGCCAGTCCAATAGTTGCCCCGGCAATCACGAATAAAGCTGGAACAATACCAAGAGTCTTAAGCATTACTCCTGCAGTAATTATCGGGAAAACAATGTCTCCTCCGCCAAGAATCGCGACATTTACCTTAATTTTCTTCTTTTTTAACTGAGACTCGGAAAGTGTCTTTTTCCACCTGCTTATCTGCTGCTTTGCTTTTTCTGAAAAGTAAGGTACAAAAAATCCAGAAAATACCTTGAGAGTGTTTATCTGGTATTTTGCCATTTTTTGCATGATTCCGGAATGCCATACAGCCCAGACATCATATATGGATATCAAAACCAGAAGCGTCATCATTGTCCATATGTTGAGCAAAGGGACAAAAACAGAGGCAATTCCAGGATATATCAAAAGCTCTGTGAAATTATGCACGAGGAAACTTCTTCCATATACTTTTACGATTGCAAAAGGGATTGCTATAATAAAAGCGACAATAGCTGTCTTTACAGGAAGGATTGCAATAAAAGATATGGAAAGCGCCAGGACAATCACGACGAAGAACCAGACCTTTAATATGAATTTCCATTTGAACTTGGTGAGAAAAAAGAGAAGAAATACCGCAATTATGAATGCGAAGATTATTCCTGAAAATAGGCTGGCAAATTCAGAAGTTGTTTCTGGCTGCGGCGGGTCAAGCCCAAAGGGAAGAACAACATTCTCAGGCATGTAATAGCTAACAACGTAAATGCCTATGGCTTGGGTAAGAAGAAACATGGCCAGGAGAAGGGCTGT
>JBBSXY010000079.1:1749-12071 GCA_038045525.1 Nanobdellota archaeon
AGCCTCAGCGTTTCCAGAACGCGGGGAACATTGGTTTCAACATGGTTCAATTTGTAAAGAGCGGAGGCAAGGTCAAGGCATTTGGAAACCTCTCCGTGATTTATTATTATTCTTCTTGGTTTTGGCCGCATGTTATTGAAGAAGCTGATTATCTCGTTTCTTCCTGCATGTGCAGACAGACCAGCTATGGTGTGGACTTCCAGGTTGATTTTAACGTCTTCCTCATGGCCCTCAAACATCATCTTTGTTTCTTTAAGGCCTTCCTGCACCTGTCTTCCAAGGGAACCCACGCCCTGGTAACAGACAAAGACTACGGAATTTTTTTCATTTCCTGCAAATTCCCTGAAATATTCAACTGAGGCACCTCCAACTAACATTCCGGAAGTCGCAAGAACAACACAGGGACCGCCTTCAATGACTTTTCTTCTTTCCTGGGGACTTCCTACACGGGAAAATATTTCTGAAACAAAGGGGTTTTTATCCTGGAATATCGAAGCCCTGACCTTGTTGCTCAAAAAATCCGGATATGCTGTATGAATTGCGTTTATATCCCATATCATTCCATCTATGTAAACAGGGATATTTTTCAGCTTGCCTTCTTTTATAGCATCCTCTAATATAAGCATTGTTTCCTGCGCTCTTCCGAGACCAAGTTCAGGAATCAGGATCTTGCCTCCGCGGTTAATCGTTTTGTTGATTATTTCCAGCATTTTTTCTTCAGACTCTATCCTCGGAGGAAGGATGTCTGTCTTAGCTCCATAAGTTGCTTCTGTCAGGACAGATTCTATTCTCGGGAAAGATGTTACGGCAGGATCGAGAAGCCTTGTCCTCGCATACTTGTAATCTGCGCTGTATAAGAAATTATGGAGCCCATTTCCTATGTTAAAGTGAACCATCGCACTTCCTAGTGCATGGCCGGAATTGTAAAAAGTGATTCTTATATCAGGGGTTATGTCTGTAACCTCGTTAAAATTCAAAACAACAGTGTGTTTTACCATTTCCTTGATATCCTTGGAGGTGTATAACGGGGTTGCCGCCTGTTTGTAAGCAACGCCGATGAAATCCAGGCAGAGAAGCGCAGCCAGGTCCACTGTTGGAGAGGTCATATACACAGGCCCCTTGTATCCCATCTTGTAAATGTAAGGAAGCAGGCCCACGTGGTCGAGATGAGCGTGGCTCAAGATAATTGCATCAAGATGTCTTATGTCGAATTCGGGTATATCGAAATAAGGGAATCTGTCTTTTCCGTGCGAGGCTACATTTATCCCGCAATCCAGCATGACTTTCGAATTGGGGGTCTGTAAGAGCAAACAACTGCGGCCAACTTCTCTGGCGCTTCCCAGAAAAGTCAATCTTACCCACTCATCAACCTTTTCGGGATTCCACCCCTCGTAGATTTTTTCTCCTATATTGTTCAGGAATTTTCTTCTGTAGTTGGTGTTTGCATACAGGACTTCACGGATGTTTTCGGTAATCTGGCTTTTAATGGCTGGAGACCTCTGAATCTGGGGCGTCCAAAGCGTGGTTTTCTTAATTTCATCAAGGATACTTCCCTGCTTGCCTATCACCATTCCTGGCTTCTTTGCCTCGATTATTACTATGCTCCTGTGGAAATCAAAAATGATGTTTGTTATTTCAGCGTCTAAAGGGACTATCCTCTTTATATCTTCCTTAACTTTTTCCTGATCTTGCAGGATTTTCTGATCGGCACGAAGTTCTATTCTCTTTTTTATTTCATTAACGAGCTCCTTTATTTTGCCCTCCCCTTCCCTGAAAAAATTCTCGTTGTCTGTGTAGAGAACTATGTTTGCGCCTTCAAAATTAGCTTCTGTTATGCTGCTATGCAACTTATCTTTTATATGTTTCAGAATGTCTGTCATTTTTCGGGTTTCATTTTAATGAGTTTATTAATTGCTTAGTAAATTGTATCATCTTGTTATAACAAGAACATGTTGAATATTAAAATAAACAGTGATTTTTTTATTAATTACTTGTCTTTAAAGCTTCCTATTCTAGGACTTGCTTTTTTGTTTTCGTAACTTGGTGAGATTTCTTGTTCTATAACATGAGTTATTGTATCTTTTGTTATTGTGAAAACATCAATCCCATTTCCGCTTGCAACATCTCTCTGTGTTGAGCTTTTTATCGCCTCAACTGCAAGTTCAACCCCCTCTTTTACAGACATTCCTTTTTTGTATTGCCTCTCAAGCAATCCAAGAACAAAGGGCATACCAGAACCAAAATTAGCATCATAGTCTTCAACCTGCATTGCAGTTCCTGCCGGTTCTATAGTATAAAGTTCTGTAGAACCATCTTCATTAAATCCTGCCACCAAAGTTCCTACAATGCTCGGTATCATTGAAGGCTGCCTTATGTTTGAATATGTTACTGCACCTACAAGGTTTGCAGCTTGTTTCACTGTTGGTCTTGATTTTGAATGAAGCTCTTTTAGTTTTAGATGAGCCGCAATAACCTTTTTTTGCATTTCAATATCAGAAGCATTTCCTGTTCCAGACATAACCAGATAATCGTTTACCTGGACGGTTTTCTGAACATTTTTGCTCATAACAAGATTTCCAGCTGTTGATCTTCTGTCTGCAGCCATGACTATTCCGTCTTTGCATACAATTCCCAATATCGTTGTTCCTGTCTTAAGAATTGAATTTTTTAGTTCTCTATCCATTTCCATTTTATTTTGTTTACCCTTCTATGCCGTCTCCTTCAGTAAATCCTATTTCTTGTTCCATAGTGTAATTACCTCAGAATCAACCTATAAAATCTTGGGATTTCAGTTTTATAAAGTTTTCGGAGAAAACTTTTTATTCTGGTTTTAACTTTTTAATATATTGTTTTATACTTCTCTTCTAAATAATCTAGCAGGGGCTGTGCACTGAAATTCTCTCCTGTTGATTTTTGGAGAAGTTCATTATAAAGATATGTTGAACCATGCTGATGTATTTTCTCCATTAACCAGTTTTGTATCTTTCCAATACCTTCTTTTGTTTTCACAAGCTCATCAATTTTCCCCAAATCCTTTTCTATATGCTTTTTCCACAGAGCGCTCAAAGCAGTTCCCATCGAATAAGTTGGGAAATATCCAATGCTCCCCCCGCTCCAATGTACATCTTGCAAAACGCCTTCCTTATTTGTTTTTGGGCCGATACCAAGATATTCTTTGTATTTTTCATCCCATATCCTTGGCAAATCTTTAACCTGTATCTTGCCTTCAATTAGCGCCTTCTCAATTTCAAACCTTATCATAATATGCATGTGATAAGTTACTTCGTCCGCCTCTGTCCTTATCAGACTTGGCCTAACCAAATTTATGTAATAATAAATTTCATCGGGAGAATATTTTTCCAGTTTAGGATTCACTTTTTTCATTTCCCCATATGCGGAAGCCAGAAATGATTTTGATTTTCCTATAAAGTTTTCCCAAAATCTTGATTGGGATTCGTGAATTACAAGGCTGGTCCCTCCCTCAATATTAGTATAATTAAAATCTTCATGGCTTTGGATTCCGTATAATGCATGCCCATATTCGTGCATTGCGCTACTATACACTTTTGCAAAATCGTCTTTGAATCTCATTGTTATTCTATTGTCTCCCTTCCCTAGGTACATTGAGAATGGATGTGGTGAAAGATCTATGCGCAGATGATTCATATTGTAATGAACAGAATTGAGGATAAAATCAGCAAAAGCTTTCATCTTTTCCCTGTTGTATTCATACTCTTCAAGCTCGTGTTTTTCCCTGTAGTTTGAGGATTTTTTTATGTAAGAAATTAGGTTCTTCAAAGGCTCTTTTATCTGTGCAAAGAAATTTTCACAATCTTCTGTCGTCAGTCCTTCTTCATATTCATCAAGGAGGGCATCATAAGGGTGCTTTTTGTATCCGAGTAATTCAGCTTTTTTTCTTGTAAGCTCAACAATTTTTTCAAGAAATGGTGCAAAAAGAGAAAAATTATCCTGTTCTTTTGCATTTTTCCAAACTATATGCGCTTCACTCGTCACTTTTGTGAACTCTTCTATGAAATCTGGAGGAAGCTTCTGATAATACTTTAGCGTCCTGTTCAAAAGTCTTATGACTGCTTTTTCGTAATCATTTAACCCTTTTTCATTTTCAGCCTTTTTTATAAGGGAAACAAAATCTTTGTCGAGGAAAATGCTTTGGGATAAAACAGATAATTTTGCTAATGCTTCAGCTCGCGATCTAGCACCCTCTTCAGGCATATATGTATTAAGATCCCAGTTTGCCAATGCTCCAAGATGATTTAGTGCCCAGATTGTTTTATACTTCTCCATTAATTCTTTTATTACCAGATTCTTAAGCCTTTTTTCTTCAGCCATTTTTATAAAGAAGTAAGCATATTTTTAAATTCTTATGTAATCCTTTAATTAATTAAGAACTTATTTTTGGATTAAATGAGTTTCCACTCATCTCTAAACACAGTTGTAACATCTGCTACAATATCAACTTTTGAAGCATCTACAATCGTGAGGGCATTTCTATTAAATCTTTTTGTGAGTTCTTCTAAATCTTCTTTTAAATCTGCTGTGGCAACCTTGTCATCTATGCTACGTTGTTTGAGTGGTATATGAAAAGAAGGTTGTAATTTTAGGAATCTTTCATTTGCCTGTATTAATTTTCCAAATACAATGCATGTTCCATTACAATATTCTACCTGAACATATCTTTTAACAAGCGGTTCATATATTGATTTTTCTGGTTTCATTAAAAAGTCAAAAAACTGAAGTTTATAAATTTTTCTATTTGTTACTACTATAAAATTTCTAAATCAGCCTCTCCTCAACTATTCTGGAAATGCCGTGCTCTTTGTGGAATCGTATCACGTTTTCTACAAAGCTCTCTATTTTCGGCTCATGACTGACAATTATAAGCTGCTTGACTTCCAGCTGCCGCAAAACATCGCGCATCTTATCGAGTTGCTGCTCTGAAAATCCGTCGGTAGGCTCGTCGAGAATGACCAAATCCTTGGTCTTTATCCTGCTCATGAGTGAATTGACCACCCGGTTCAGCGAAAGCCTGTAGGCAAGGGCTATTGCTGTTCTTTCGCCCCCGGAAAGATAAGAGTAGTCTATCTCATAATCCTGATAATATATTATAGGAGTGAATTCCTCGTTCAGGCTCACATCAAAAACATCTGAGACAAGCATAGAGAACCATTCTGCAAACAACCTTGAGAACTCTGATTTCAGTCTCACCATTACATTTTTCTCTGTGAAAGAAATCAGAGAGACGAAGTTTCCTGAAAACCATTCTTCCAGTTTCGTTATGGTTTCCAGCTTTTCTCTTATTTCCTCTGTCTTTTTGATTCTGGCTTTTAAGTCTTCTATTTGGCGAGAGAAGACTTCTATCTCTTTTTTCAGCTCTGCGACTTTTATCTCTGCTATTCTTTCCTGCTTTATTGCTTCTTTGAGTTCTTTGTCTTTCAATTCAAGAACAGTTTCAAATTTTTTCATTTCAAAAACACTCTTAGTGAGGTTTTCCGCGTGCTGCTCCAAAAGAACTATGTCTTTCCTGAGAAGCTCGCTGGATTTTTCCATCTCTGCAAGCCTTGCTCTTTTGCTGTCTATTTCCTGAAATCTCATTTTTTGCATCCTTAACTCTGAAAGCCTTTTTTCTTCTGCAGAGATGTCTGCTTCTATTTTTTTCATATCTTCCAGGATCTTTTTCTTTTCAGAGGCTAGAGACTCTATTTTTTTCAGATTTTCCGTTGTTTCTGAATCAATGTTATTTAAGACATTTGTTTTGTAAACAGGGCCAACATTCTGCAGGCATATTGGGCATATCTCTATGTGTTTTAACTGCTCTTTTATCTTCCTGATGTCCTGGTTTTTTAGATTAAGGGAGTTTATCTGTGAGGTGATTTTTATGTTTTCCTCGTTCAGCTTTTCTTTTTCTGCTTTCTTGAACTGCATCTTTAATTCTGCTTCCTTTATTTTGGTTTCATCAAATTTTAGGCTTTCCAGATCTTTTATCTGAATTTTCAGCTGCTCAAGGGTTTTTTCGTTATTCAAGAGGGTTTCTTTTTTGTTTGCAGAGACAATTTTTGTCTTTTCTATTTCCTGCTGCAGTTTTCTCCTTTCCTCTGTCTTTTTTAAGACATCGTCTCTTTCTTCCTGTGCATGCCCCATTTCCTCTGTCCTTAGAAAGAGCTCTTTTTCTACAGAAGAAAGATTCAGATGTTTTCCTTCAAGTTCTTCTTCTTTGGAGAGAAGGGCTTCTTTATCTTCTTCAAGATTTGCAATCTGACCTTCTTTCAGCCTTTTTTCCTCACGAAACTTTGAGGCAACTATAGACGCATTCTCAATTATCACTTTGTATTTGTCTATCCCAAAAACATGCCTTAGAGAGTTTATCCTTGTTTCAGGATCTTCAAGAATAATCTGCTTCATCTCTTCCTGCGGAGTGTAAACTGTGAATTTGTAGAGGATATTCTGTTTTTTTGAAAATTCTTTAGGATAGCTTAGGATTTCAAGGACCTTGTCTTTCAGTTCTGTGACTGACATCTCTTTTTTTCTCCCTTCTAGTGTTATAGAGCAGTAATCCTGAGAAACCGTTTTCCCCTTTTTCAGTTTCCTTTCAATTATAACCTCTTTTTCATCAACATCCAGATTGAGGATAACTCCTCCCTCACTGGTTCCGTTTCTCAGAAGAGCAGTTCCCCTCTGACCTGGTTGCAACCCAAAAAGCGCAAACTCTATCCCAAGGAGTATGGATGTTTTTCCTGAGCCTATGTCTCCTGAAAGAAGCGTGGACCCCTCTGGAAAAGATACTTCCTGATTTTCATAACTTCTGATATTGTTGAGGATTATTTTTTTAATTATCATTGCCCAATTAGATAGCAAAGATTTTTTTAGCTTCATCCAAAAGTCTGTTGGTAAAACTTTGCGTGGTTTCACCTTCCTGTTTTTCAGTGGACAGTGCGTTCATTATTTGGGGGATAAACTTGTTGAATGCCGCAGGATTTTGTTCGGAATATTTTTTTATTGACTCCTCCTCTATATTTTCTGTTTCGGGGATTTCAGTCGCAATCTCTGCCTCTTTTGTCTTCAAATCGTGGGTATTTCGCAGCAAAAAAAAAGCTCCTTTTTTCTTTGCGGTTTCCTCTATCCTGGCAAATTTTATATCAGAGTGTTTTCCGCTTTCCAGAATCCCGCGTATCCTCAGAAGAACTATCTTGTCTTCCAGATCTTGTTTTTCAAGTTCGGAGAGAATCTGCTCTGTTGCCCTTATGGCGTTTTTTACCTCTATATCAAAAGAAACCACGTTCTTGATTTTCAGGTCGATTCTTTTTAAGGGTTTTTCAAGACTGGAATCCACGATGTAAAATCTTCCGTGCTGCAAATCTTCCAGTTCCTGGAAATTATTCGGAAATATTGGGCCTGGATAAACAAAATTTTCATATTGAAAATCAATGTGCAGGTGTCCAAGGGCATAATAGTCTGCCTTGGGGACTTTTGAAATTTCAAGAGCGTCTATGGGAAGGTTCCCTTTCGCCTTGTCTATAGTCGTATGCAACAGAAAGATTTTGAATAAGCCAGGGGCTTCGTCAAACTGAACCCTTCTCAAATCCCCCACTTCAAGTCCAGAGGTTTTTCCGGGATATCCGTAGAGTGCAACCCCTTTATGAATCGTCGGATTCAGTATTATCCTATCATTTTTTTCTTCAAACACGGCAACATTTTTGCAAAAACCTGCCTTCTCTAAAACATCGAGGAAAGTTTTTCCAGAAACAGAATAGTCGTGGCTTCCTGCAATTAAAAAACACGGGATTCCTGCTTCTTTTAGTTTTCTGAATTCCGCAAAACTTTCTTTAAGGACATCTATTGGCGGGAAAGCTGCATCAAAAAGGTCTCCTGCAATAACAACGAATTCGACCCTCTCCCTGATGCATATTTCAAAAGCCTTTTTGAAGGACTCGAGATTAAGATCCTGCAGAGGCTGTTGTTTCCATCCTCCGAGATGTACGTCAGCCATATGGGCAAATTTTACCATTTTGCTTCACCGTTTTTTACTAAATTTAAAGCATACAAGAACTATATAAAATTGATTGTGATTTAGTCAATCGATTTTATGCGAAATCCCTGGCATAACGGCTGGATTAAAGATTGCTAAAAAAGGCAGATATTTCTTCTTTGAAGAAAATAACGGCAGCCAGAACTCCAAATGAGAGAAGAAGAAGGGCAAAAAGTATGAATGTTATTGCTGTTCCTGTTCTGCTTGGTTTTTTTCCGTAGTTTCCGTATTCCGAAACCCTCTGGACAACTGTCTGAGCCGTCATAGGGGAAGGAATTTTCTGCTGCGGTTGCTGGAATTGCGGCTGGGGCTGATAAGTTGTCGGCATCTGCAAAACACTTGCGGCTTCTTCGATGTCTTCTTTCGAATAACCTGCATTAAAAAAACTGGTCAGAACCTTTTCCAGAGGCTCTCCTTTGGAAACAGCCTGCCTCAAGCCCTCAACAATTTCCTCTTTAGGCATGGTAAGGCACCTACGGTTCCTTAACCGTCAACCTCCCTCTTATTCGCATTATTTTAAGAGTCAAAACAGATTTAAAAACTATTTTATCTCAGGGATACTGTAGATTTTCCATAGTTTCTTGAAGATTTAAATCTAAATTAATCGAATCTCAGAATTTTTCCGTTGGGAGATAAATGAGAAGTTTCGCCAAACTTATAGCCGAGCTCTCCCACAAGTTCAATCAAAGGGGTTTCCTGCTGTAAAGAACCATGTGCAGGAATTACGTGCTCTGGTTTTAACATATTCACGAGATCTCTCATGTCTTCCCTGGCGCCATGCCCTGAAACATGCACATCTGTCTGAATCCTCACTCCCTTTTTTCTAAGCCTTTTGTCCATTCTTTCTCTGGCGTTTATATTAACAGGGTCGGGAATGACACTGGAGCAGAAAACTATGTTGTCTCCTTCCCTGAGTTTTAGAGGAGTTTCGTCCTTTACTATCCTGTCAAGTATAGAGCCAGGTTCTGCCTGATGTCCTGTGCACACAATCAAGTATTTCCCCCTGTTTTTTTCCACTTTTCCCAAGAAAGAATCTACCTGCTTCCTGTATTTCATCATCGCTATGTCTTTTTTGAAGGGGCATTGTCCTACTTTTATTGCTGCATTTGTATATTTGTAAAGGCTTCTTCCAACAAAGATTATCTGCCTTCCTGTTTTTTTTCCGAAATCGACTATGCTCTTAAGCCTTGATATATGGGAAGAAAAAGTCGTGACAATGAAGGCAGCATTTCTGTCTCTTACAGAAGACATAGCATCTTCAACCATATTTCTTGCTATTCTCTCACTCGGTGTTTTCCTTTCTAATTTTGAATAAAGGGCATCAAGCACAAGTACTTTGATTCCTTTTCTTCCAAGCTCCCTTAGTTTGTTGTATCTCGGGGGGTCTCCTATTATAGGATAGTTATCGAATTTAAAATCCAACGCATAAAAAAAGGTTCCTTCAGAAGTATGCATTGCTATGAAAACGCACTGCAAAGTTGAATGCGTCGTGTGAATGAACTCCATCTTTATCTGACCAGAGCTTCCATTTAAGACATAAGTTGAATCTTCCTTGACAATTCGCCTTCTGTTTTTAATGAAAATTTTTTCCCCTTCCAGAATTTCATCAAGAACAGCCATCGTGAAAGGTGTTGCAATTATTTCTGCCTGAGGATACCTGTGAACAAGATAAGGCAATGCCCCTAAATGGTCCAGGTGTGCGTGTCCTATAACTATAGCCTTAACTTTATTTGTCCAGCCGTATTTGTCAAGAACAAGATCATCCGGAAGCGCTCCAATTCTCCTTAAATCTTTCTCGTTATAGATGCGCTCATGGCTTTCTTCTTCCTGGATCTCTATTATTGCAGGAAGATAAATCCCCGCATCAAAGATTATCACGTCGTCCTTGACTTTTACAGCAGTCATGTTCTTTCCCACCTGCTCAAATCCGCCAATTGTGCAAACTTCCATTTCATTAAGGAAGTTTGTTTGGTTTAAAAAGTTTTAATATTAAAACTTTTAATTTTAAGCTGATAGAGTGACTAATTTGATTAGTTGATTATAAGATGCCTGCTAGTAATACCATGATTCATGGCTAATTTTATAAATAAACTTGCTCTATTTAATTCATGAAACCATTGAAGCCGAGCATGAGGGAAAACAAAAGGTATCTCCTTGTAAGAGGGAATGGTCTCGGAAAAAATGTCAAAGAAGCAATTCTGGAAGGCATAGGTGTTTTGGGGCTTTCTAAGGCTGGTTTTTCCTGGATAAAGAAAGGAGAAGAATCCGCAATTATCGC
>JBBSXY010000080.1:0-1100 GCA_038045525.1 Nanobdellota archaeon
TTATTAGCTCTTGTTTTACTTGTGATGTATGGTTTCCCTGTAGTTCAATTACCCCCGCTTTTACTGTTCCACCACATGCAAATTTTTCTTTTAGCTTTTTTGCAATGTCTTTCAAGTTAACAGATTTTTGATCTATACCTTCAATCAATGTTGTCAATTTTCCGAATCTTCTCTTCACAGTTTTTACTTTAACAATCTGTGATTCAAGAGCGATAGTTTCACAAACACAAATGTCTTTTGTAAGTCCGCATTTAGGACATATATGGCTCATTTCTTTTCAGATTTTACCTCCACTTTGCTTTTCTGTTTTATTAATGTTAACATTCTTGCAATGTTTCGTCTTAAGTTTTTGATATTACCTGGGTTCTCTGGTATTGTTTTAGTTGATCTTTGGGTATTCAACCTCATCAAATCTTTTCTTAATTCAACTAATTTTTCTTTTAGTTGGTCTTTACTCAACTGTTTTATTTCTGTTTTCTTCATTTTCTTTTGGTTTTTCTTTTTTCTTTCTAGGTTTTTTCTCTTTAACTTCTTTTTTTGCTTCTATTGTTTTAGTTTCTTTTATTTCCTCAATTATTACAGGCATCTGTATTGTTTTAATCTTAATTTCATCGGGCATAATAACATCGGGTGTTAATATATCAACTTTTATTCCAATAGTTCCTGATTTAAGATTAGCAACAGCTATGGCTTTTTTAGTATAATTTTCAGATACGTTACCTGATTTTTTCAGATGCCCTGCTTGGAAACGCCAACGTTTAGCCCTTGCTCCCGGGACACCTCTACCTGAGATAACAATCTCTGCACCCAAAGCGCCAGCATCAATAATATTTTGTAATTCTTTATAACCAATTAACTTAAATCTTTTAGGACCAAATCTTTCAAAGTAAGATGCTATTCTTTGCGCAACAGACGCTGGATCTAAATTAACTTCATTAATTTCTGCAACTTCTATTTGAGGATTCTCCATGTTAAACTTTATCTTTAATGCTCTTGTCAATTCTGAAATATTTTCTCCTTTCCTACCCACAACTAATCAAGGCATCGCTGTATGAACAATTATTTTTTCACCTAATGGGGTTTTCTTTAAATCAATCTTG
>JBBSXY010000081.1:0-1156 GCA_038045525.1 Nanobdellota archaeon
ATTACAATATTATCATACATTATTTTTATTAAAAAGGGTTCGAACAGAATGGTTGAAAACAACCGCCTGATACACTATAATGAATTTAATATAGGGAAATATTTAAATGTTTCGGTTAATTTTCTGAGACAAGCGTTAGGGTGGCAGAATGGTTATTGCAACAGTTTGATACACTGTACCCTTCGGGGTTTACGGGTTCGATTCCCGTCCCTGGCGCGTTATTATATTAATAAAAAATTGTCCTTCAGTATAAGCTAAAAAGAGACTCGCTGGAAAAAATATCCTTGGAAGAACAAGATGAAAGGGTGCAGTCAGCAGGTATGATTTTCGTTTGCTGAATGAAGCAAAAACAAAGGTCCTTGCACAGGGAAATTATCAAAAAGTTTTGAAAAGATTTCGTGCTATTGAATTCTTTAAGCATCGATAGAATTTTAAACTTCTTCTTCTAAATTTTTTCAAGGCTCCGTAGCTCAGTCTGGTAGAGCACTGGACTCTTAGCAGAACGCAGAAGAACCAAGGTTCTTCCGCACCATTTCCTTAGATAGTATGAGAGACATCCAGGTGTCGTGGGTTCAAATCCCATCGGGGCCACTCAAAATCTCTTATAAAATTTATTATGAATAATCACACAGAAATAAATTTTATATTGGCATTGGCCATCTTTCTGTGGAAGTCAAGGTCAGGGCTGATATCTTTTGATTTGAATATCACTAAATTTAAACCCTCCCAAAAAAGAAACCATCCAGCAGGTTCAAGAAGAATTGTGAAAAAACTGGTCATAAAACTTTCATTTTTAAACCTAAAAAATAAGTAAGTAGCTACAAACATTAGAGCAATGCCAACTATTGTAAAAGAAAGCCCTGTTTTTATTGTCTTATTTTTTTGCTTTTTTAATATGTGAAGATGCTTTTTAAAATACTTTTTCAGCCTGTCTTCTATTCTTGCCTCTTCTTTTAAGTTTCTCTCTTCTTTTGGCATCATGAAAATAAAATCCATATTCTCTTCCTTCACCAGACACGCTCTTTTTGCTTCAGAGAGAAAATCATCAGAAAACCCTCTTTGAGGCAGTGGCCTTGGGTCAAAATTAGAGAAAATATCCTCGTACTTGCCAATTGCAAATCTTACTTCAGAACTTTCCCAAGAATCCTCTTCTTCC
>JBBSXY010000082.1:0-6292 GCA_038045525.1 Nanobdellota archaeon
AGTTTTCTGTCTTTTTTCAGGCCAAGAACTCCAACAGAGAGAACTTTGCTCAGCGTATATTCTGAAAAATTGTTATGATAGAGAAATTCCACAGCTTCTACCGCCTTTATATCATCATTCATGACCTTGTCGAGCTTGGAATCAATTTTTACATTCCCTGTAATTTTTACCTTTTTTAGAGGAGCATTCATTCCCTGCGGAATAACAACCCTGTCCCTCTTAAATCCAGGACCGACTTTTCCTTTGATTTCAATTTCCAAATCCACAGGCCTTGAGGAAAGCGCAAGCTCCTGTGCCATTTCGACAAATTTCTTTTCATTGCTTCTTGCAGATGTAACATTTGACTGGAATCTGGAATTCAAAAGGCTCTCTCTTAGGCTAACAACATCCCTGATGCCGAAGTTATTTTTCGCCCAGAATTCTGCATCGTCATATATCCATGCATCCTCATCCCTTTCCAGCGGGCTAAGAATTCCTACATTTACCAGGGGATATCTTAACTTAGATCCTATGAAAACGCTCGGAGGGCTGCTGGTCACCAGTTCTGAAATTTTCCCAAGATCCTTATACTTAAATCTAGTATCAGCTATCTTTTTTATTACTTCGAATCTGATATCCTTTTCCTCCATTTTGGCTCAGCTGTTAAAGAATTAGATATTTAAAATCTTTGAGAACTACCTAAAAGTTATTTCTTCTTTCTTACAAAGGTAACGCCCTATGGTCTATATCCACCCTCTTTTGAAAATGCCTTAATTTGGCTACGCTTGGACGAATTAGCGACATATTATATCCACCCTCTTTTGAAAATGCCTTTTTCCCTTATTTCAAAATTTAACTCTTTTTGAGGCATGCTTCGGTGTTTCAGCAAGACGGCTTTCTTTTTTCCGTTTTCGTTCTTCAACTCAATAATTGCTTTGCTCCAGTACTTCATCAAGTCCCCGCCAACTAAATTCACGCCAGGTTTTATTCCTTTTTTTCTTTCCTCATCTGACAAAAATTCAGAATAAACCTGGTTTGTAATAAGCACAGGAATTTTCTGTTTCTGGGAAATTTCAGAAAGAAGCTTCATCTGCCAGGCAAGTTCCCTGTTGACTTTTTTAATTTCCTCTTCATTTTTTGCTTCCTTATTTTTTACATATCCTAGCTCTAAACGATAATGCATAGCCATTCCATCTATGATGATGAGGCCTATGTTTTCTTTTTTAACCTGTTCGGCAAGTTTAAGGAAAAGTTTTTTCTGCTCTTCAAAACTCATTGGCTTCAGAAGAAGGGTGTTTTTCAGGATTTCCTCGTAATTTTCCTGCCCTACTATTTGCTTAACCCTTTCTGTGCTGAATCCACCCTCAGTGTCTATGAAAATAACTTTCCTGCCTTTCTTTGCCTGGCTGCATGCAGCAAGAATCACAAAATTTGTTTTCCCGCTTGCAGGAGGCCCTGCAATCATTGTTATTATTCCTGCCTCGTAGCCTCCGTAAAGCCATTTATTCAAATCAAAGCTTCCTGCAGAAACCCTCTCTGTCTTTTCATCAGGCATAAATAAAAAAACAGTCAGAGATTAATAAGGATTGTTGTAATAAAATTGCTAATGATGAATAAGCTGCTGCAATTAAATATGATTTGTTAAGTCAACAAAATCAAGAATCACTTCATCTTTTTGAAGGCTTCTTCTGTCTTGTCCAGGTCTTTTACTATGGCTGCTATAGCATCGCTTATCGCTTTTTTAGCAGTTTTTCCTTTTGTTGTTACCTTTAGAATTGGTTTTTCTGACGGGTGTTCTCTCTTCCAGGCAGCAAAGTTTACTGCGGGGTCTTTGTTTAAGTAAACCCTTAGAATTTCAACAAGAGTCATGCTTCCAATCCTGACTTCAATTTCTTCTTTTGAACTTTTAAGAATCTCAAGCTCCACGTGTTCCATGATAAGAAATCAGGATTTCAGTTTAAAAAGGCTTTGGTTTTCTTTGGTTAAGAAGTCAAAAAAGATAAGCATATAGGATTATTTCATCCTAATCTTCCTCTTTGCTTAGAGGCTCTTCCCCTATCACTTCCTCTGTTTCCCCGTCTTCAAGTTCAGCTTTCCACACTTCCGCCTCCCTCTCTTTTTTCATTCTATGCAAATCAGCTATTGTTAAAGAACCAATGCTTTTTCTGTCAAAGCTCGGAGTTTTCTGCGGGTATGTTTGTGGTCTTTGTTTTTCCCCCTCTAACTCGACCACGCTTGGGCGAGTTTCCCTTTTTTCGGGAGAAGAAATTGGGTAAATATTTCTTTCCTTGTTTTGGCCAAGCATGGACGAAGTTCTTTCCTTGATAAGCCTTACGTTAAGAAATCCTTCAATTTTATCTATAAGTTCGTAGCCTTCAGGAACTAGACCCTGTTCTGCCATTTTTATTGCCGCTTCTGACTCTCCAATCATTTCAGCCAGCTGTTTTTGTGTTAATCCGCGAACTCTTCGCACCCTCATGATTATCCAGTGAAATTTATCTATTAAATCTGGCCTCGATTTCAACCTTAAATCCTGCATTCTCATTTTTTCTTCATAGTTCCTGTCAATTACTTTTCTCAGGCTTTCTTCCTGTTTTTTCAGCTCAGGCCTTTCCCGTTGCTCTGCATGTCTTATCCCTGAAAGTCTCGAAAGCCTTTCATAAACGCTGCTTTTTCTTTCAGACTCTTCAAAAACCTTTTTATCTGGTTTTTTAAGCACCGGAAACCCTTCTTCAGATACACATTTCTTGCATGCAAAAATAACACCCTTCGGAGAAATAACCTCAAATACGCCCCTCATCTTGCCGGATATCCCACAGACAGAACAAAATATTTCCATTAGAAATCAAACTATGAGTTGTTTTTTAATATTTCTGTATAAAAATATATAATTACTGCAGGTGTTTTTCTATCTCCCGAATATTTGCAGGAAGTTTTATCTTAACCTTTTCGTTAATCACAATCAAAGGGGAGTCTGTTACATTATATTTATTCTCTAATTTATTTATGAGGTTGCTGTTTAGGTCTATATCAAAGGAATATATCATTATATCCTCATTTCTGCCGTAAAGAATTCCAAGTATTCTTCCTGCCTCCTCACTTTCTTTCACCTCAGACTCATTATTGGAATAAAAGAAGAGGATAGTATCTATTTTATTCCCACATTTCTTGTTGAATTCCCTAACAAATTCGAAATGCTCCAGTTCTGTAAGGGCATAAAATTGCTTCCTGAGTAAAACATTCTCGTTTTGCTTTCCAAGCTTCCTTTCAAGGTCATCTATAATTCTTCCCTGGAAACCTAGGTCCTGGGATATCTTACCAAAAGATTCTTTATCACATATTGACGCATTAAATAGGGAATAATCAAGCTTATCCTCAAAAATGTCATAACCAACACCAACCTGGAGATTGGAAACCCTTTGCAGTTCAAAATAAGATATAGAATAGCTGACAGCAAAGATTAGAAAAAAAACAAATGTTGCTATTAGCAAAGACACCATGTATCTATTCTTACTTTCATACTTTCTTTTTTCCATATTATGATGAAAAACCTATCTTAAACTTATATAAGTTTCTACTTTTATAGTTCTCCCCATTTTACTGTCCTTGAAAATGTTATATAAAATATTGTTATTACCCACCATAATCCAAAAAGTATTGCAAAAAATAAGTAAAAGAGCACGAGATTAACAAATAATCCTGAAAGTCTCCCTATTTTTTTTGAGGCATAACGCATATAAAAACCAAGGACAGCCATGAATAACAGGATGAAAAGCACAACTGGCTTACTGAAAAACAAGAATAAAACTCTTTCTATAAAATACAAATTGATATTGAATATGCTTGAAAAATCGAAATTAACACTTTGATAAAAAATCAGGCTGTCTCTCACTTCAAAAATCGTTTTGAAGAACATATACACTACGACCATTACAGAAAGTATTACGCTCACCAATGCTGTTGGTATGACAAAGCTTCCAAGATCTCCGTATTTTTTTCCGACAATTTTTCTGTAAGTCCAAAGATTTTTAAGAAGTCCGAAATACCATCTTCTTCTTTGTATCATCAGCTCCTTAAAAGTTGAGGGAGCAGTTGTGTATACGGGAGCCTCTGGGCAATTTTCAGTGTAATATCCTTTGTACTGAATTCTTAAGGCCATTTCCAGGTCTTCTGTGGGATTTCCTACATCATACAAACCAAATTTGTCAAAAAAAGATTTTCTGTATGCAGAAAAAGCTCCAGGGGTGATATATATTGATTTTAAAGAAGCGAATGCCTTTCTTAGAAAAAGGCCGAGAAGGTATTCCATATACTGTACTCTCTGTAGTATATTTCTTGGTTTGTTTATGATAATGGCAGGACTTACACACATTATTTCATCGTCTTTGAAAAATCGCACCATATTTTTCATACTTTCTTTAGCGACAGTTGTATCAGCATCCATTGTGAATACTATCTTCCCTCTTACCAGTTTAAGTCCGAAATTGAGCGCAGAACCTTTTCCTCCGTTTTCCTTGTGAAAAACTCTTACTTTTTCGTTTTCAAATTTCCTAGCTATTTTCAAAGTGTTGTCTGAACTCCCATCATCTATAACTATGACGTCAAAATCAGGATAGTCTGACTTAAGGACAGACTTTAGAGTTTTTTCTATGGTTTCTTCCTCGTTATAAGCAGGAATTATGACAGAAACAGAAGGCAGTTCCCCATCAGCGTAAAATTCCCTTTCCTTTTTTGAGTAAGAGATAAAACTTAAAATATAGAAAGTCGTTGCAAAAAGCCCAAGATAAATAGAAATGTAAACGATTACAGTTATTGCTTCCATTATTCGATTAAGCTACCCCTTCTGTTTTTTGTTGCTCGGAATACTGATTCTCTTTTTCTTCTTTTTCCTTGTTCTCCTGGATTTTTTCCGGTTCTGAAACGCCGAAATAATCATAAAATTCCTGGCTTAAGCTCAGTCCATAGGTATGCCCCTGCTTCTTTTTCTTAATGAGTTCCAACTCCACAAATTTTTTGATGTGGTCGTAGGCTTTGTTCCCTCTTATCTTCACTATCACAGATTGTTTTATCGGCTGTTTAAACGCGATTATTGCCAGGGTTTCCTGCTCTGCTTTGGTGAATTCGGAAGATCCTCCTGCAATCTTTGTCGTTAAATGAGAAAACTCAGGCCCCACATCCATTTTCCACATCTCGTTTTTTTCAATAATTCTAAGCGCAGACTCTCTTTCTTCATAGTACTCTCTAAGTTTTTCCAGCAATTCTCTTATAATTATAGGGTTCATATCGGAAAGTGCAATTAAGGCTTTCATGTCAAGAAATTTTCCAGATACAAAAAGGATTGACTCTATCAGCCTCATGGCTTCTTTTTCTTTTCCTTCATCAATCTCTTCCTGGGTTTTACTGGAAATCTCTGGGTTTTCAGTCATGATTAAAAGAAATCGCGGGAAGTTTTAAATTTATTCATCAGGCTTCATATCAAATCTGTCCGCCTTTTTCATAAGATAAACAAGAAGATGGTTTGTCAAAAATATCATAATAAAAACAGTAAAAAACCACAAAATTTGGTAACCAGGGCTTTCTAAAGAAATGAAGCTTATGCAGGAACTAAAGACGCAGTTGGCATTCATTTCACTTGAGGAAAGGAAAAAAGTCATGAAAAAGATGGTGGCTATTTCGAGTAAGCTTATTTTCCATAAATCTTTTCTATGGGCTCCGAGAAGATAAATAAACCCTATCGAGACAGGAACAATGTAAATATGCTCCAGAGTTATGAAATTGCCCAGCGAATTCATCCACCCTTTGATAAAAAAATAATCGGTGATTCCCCATAAAGGTCTGCTGGTTGCCAGCTGGTAAAAAAAATCAATATTCCAGAAAATATATGGTATGAAAAGGATGTTTGCCTGTATTGCAATCAAATCAGAGTTCTTTGTTATAATTCCTATCCCGATAAGAAAAACTGCTATGTAAGAAAACCACAAAGGAATAGCACTTTCCAAGTTGAGAAAGGCATTAATGAAAGCAAGAATTCCCAAAATAATGAAGAAGACTCCAAACAGCCAGAATAACAAATCTCCTTTTTTCCCCTTTTTTTCCATAGCTGAATAAAAGCCCGAAAGCATAGCTCTTCCACTTATATCTTATCACCACCATTTCACGCATTAGGTGTTATGGTTGTATTTTATGACAACAAAGTTGCCTTCGTGGAAGTGCGTATAACCCAGCTTCTCATAGTTGCCTACGGTTGCCAGGACTTAAAATTATAATAATCAAAGTATAAAAAGATTTGCAAAATTAAAGTTTCTTTTTTAAA
>JBBSXY010000083.1:0-2324 GCA_038045525.1 Nanobdellota archaeon
ATAATTGCGAAGAATTAGCATTCTTCGCAAAACGTGTCGGCTCGAACTTCTTTTTATCTAATCGGCAGCTCTCGGCAGAATATAAAAAGGGCTTTGCGGCGCTCCGTGCGGGCGGCGGCGCACGGAGCGCCACCACCGGTTCTTTCGATTTTTCTCGCTGTGTCGGGGTGCAGGGAATTGAACCCTGTGCATCTCGGTCCCAAACCGAGCATTCTACCGATGAATTACACCCCGTCTCGCTTCGCTCGACGTAAACTTTCACCTTGCTTGGCGTAAAGTTTCTATCAAAGCCAGCTTCTTAATTCTACCCCATCCTTTAATTTCTTTCTCTCTTTTGGCAGCTGATGACTTATCCAAATGAGTTTCCCAGTAGACCAATTTAACTGGAAGTTTCCATTTGGTAGCAATTGATTTACCGTGATTATGTTCAGAAACTCTATTTTTAAGGTTCCAGGGAATACCTGTGTAAAAACTTTTATCAACACATTCAACTATGTATAAAAAATGAGCCATAGTAGAGTTTACACTGAGCTGATCGCAAACTGCGAAGTGTGCCGGGAGCGGGACTCGAACCCGCATGAACTTGCGCTCGAGGGCTCTTAAGGCCCTTGCGTATACCATTTCGCCACCCCGGCCTACCTTGCAAGTCAAGCTAATAAATCTAGCAGACTTTCTTTATTAAACCTGACTTTTAAGTATTTCTCCAGATTTCTAGCCTCAATTCTAGTCCTAACTTCTTGAACAAACAACAATAAAAAAGGCTTATAAGGTTTTGTGGATCTTACGTTTCCCAAATTATGTTCAGAGATTCTCTTCTCTATATTTGTTGTAAAACCAACATAACACCAATTTTTCAAGGTACTTCCAATGAGATAAACATAAAATGTCATTGCGTATACCTGCTCGCGCAGGCGAGCCATTTCTTGCTTGCGCAAGCAAGCGCCACCCCGGCCAATTTGCAATTAGCTATTGGCAACCAGCAACTAGAAATTGATAGCTAGATTTTATCATTGTTAAGCTTTCTTATTAAGCCGTTTAACAGTTTTCCAACGGTATCGCAATTTTGAAAAACACTCTTTAATTCGACTCTTTTATAAATGTGTTCGATAAATTTCAAAATTGAAATCGTCTCGTAGAGAGATTTTCTAGATATATGCAAAAATCGCAAGAATTCCTTGTCATTTTCTGCACCAGAACCCTCAGCAATATTAAATAAGATCGAAGAAACGGCTCTTCTTAGCTGATCCGATAGGCCACTTCGTTCATAGTCTGGTAAGGTATTGGCTATCCCATAACAAATGGTGGCTAGTTTTATTCCCTCTTGCCATACTTGTAGTCCTTCAAATTTATACATAGGTAGTTCTAATTGCTAAATGCTAATGGCCAATTGCCAAATTGTGGACGATGAGGGATTCGAACCCCCGGCCTGTGCAATGTGAATGCACCGCTCTAACCAACTGAGCCAATCGTCCGGCTTGCACTGAGCAAAGTCGAAGTGTGGGCGAAAGAGGAGTTGAACCTCCACGGCCTTGCGGCCACTGGCTCCTGAAGCCAGCGCGTCTGCCAGTTCCGCCATCCGCCCAAACCGAACTAATTGTACTATAAAGCTTAATTGATTTCATTCGGTAGACGCTATATACTTGAGAAATGAACTGGACGAGTGATTTTGCATATGTTGTTGGTTTGATTACAACCGACGGTTGTTTATCCAAAGACGGAAGGCATATAGACTTTACATCAAAGGATCTGGAACAGGTAAAAAATTTCGTCAGAGCTTTAAACCCCAAAATCAGAATCACGTCAAAAAAAAGTAGTACCGGTATCGTTTATCCTCGGGTCCAGTTTAGTGATGTCAACCTTTACAGATATCTGATATCCATTGGCCTGCATTCAAATAAATCAAAAACACTCAAAAGTATTCTTGTTCCGGATATTTTTTTTGCGGATTTTTTAAGAGGATGTTTTGATGGTGATGGGTGCACCTACTCGTATTGGGACAAACGGTGGAAATCCAGTTTTTTGCTTTACTTATCATTCGTTTCAGCAAGCCTAGATTTTCTCAAATGGTTACAAGGAAAAATTGAGAATCTTTATAAAGCCAAAGGCACTATAAAAGACGATGGCAAATCAGCATTTCAATTAATTTTCGCTAAAAAAAGCTCCTTAATCATAATCCGCAAAATGTATCATTCACCAAAAGTTACATGCTTAACAAGGAAAAAGTCCAAAATCAGCAAATCATTAGGTATAATTAGAGGACAAAGCCGGAGTGGAGAAACTGGTATACTCGCTACCTTGAGGTGGTAGTGCTGTAAAAAGCGTGC
>JBBSXY010000084.1:0-2996 GCA_038045525.1 Nanobdellota archaeon
TGGAATGTATCAAGAAGAAGGTATTCAAAAAGTCTCTTGTCATCATGGCAAGGAGTTCCCCATTCCCTGTCATGATAATCAATCATGTCAGAATCAGAGCCAAGCCACTCGCAGGTTTTCATGAGTTTATCTTATTATTTTAGTATATAAATTCTTTTAAATCATTAAAACTCTAAAAGGTAATGCAGAAAATTACTTCATCAAAATTAGCAGAATTATTGCAAAATGGTTTTGAGGGGGAAATTCAATTCTCAGGGCGTGTTCTTTGTTGCCTTGAGGCTGTGATGTCTAATACTCTTTATGAAAATTCTGGTAGATTTTCATTGGCTACTGCAGAAAGAAAAAATGGCTATTATTTGATGAAAAATGAGGGAAGCGAGTTTTATTTTAAACCAAAAGAAGGAAAACCAATAACTCCTGAAAGAGGTGTAAATTTATGCGCAATTTCATTTCCAATAGAAGTTCCAGAAAAGGCTGTTTTGATGATAGATCCAGAAGAAATATTCTTTTAATTCTCTAAAAACCCTTTATATACCTTTATAAAGCCAATCTTCTGTTATTTATAAAGTTAAAATAAAATGCCAAGCACCTACAAGATACAAAATATCGTTGCAACGACTTCCCTTGAAAAACCTATTCCATTGACAAAACTGGCAAGGACGCAGCCAAACACAGAATACAACCCGGAGACTTTTCCCGGCCTTGTCCTTCGCGTGAAAGAACCAAAATCAGCTGTTCTTGTCTTTTCCTCGGGAAATCTCGTTTGCACAGGGACAAAATCAATTGCACAGGTCAAGAAGGTAATTCAGGCAGTGATAAAGCAGCTCAGAAAAATAAATGTCAAGATAACCACGAAACCAAAAATAACTGTCCAGAACATCGTGGCTTCGGGAACAATAAACCTGAAACTTAATCTCAACTTCCTGGCTATAGAGATGGAGAATACAGAATATGAGCCTGAGCAGTTTCCCGGATTAGTATACAAACTGATAGAACCAAATGCTACTTTTCTTCTTTTCAGCAATGGAAAACTCGTCTGCACAGGAACAAAAAACAATGAGCAACTTGAATTTTCAATGGCCCAGCTCCTGAAAAATGTCAAGGCTGTCTTAAAAAATTATAAGAAGTGATTATTTTGTTCTGATTAAGTCATATAACGCATGAGCCCGGCATAATCCTGTATCGTAAATCGCTTTATTCATTGGATTAAAGCAAAGACAACAGCCTTTGTCTGAGTATTCCGGGTTCAAGATTAATTTTCTGGCTTCTCTGTATTCTTCCGGAGTCACCCCTTCTCCTGAACTACTTTTTTCTAAGATAGACTGGAGTCTGGACTTTTGTGTTGTTTGTGTTGTTTTTTCCAAATGCATCGTTGTCATAAAAGGAGGCCATTTATTAATATTTGCATGATTCTGAAAATTGTTTCCACTCTCTAAAAAACAACCACAATTCTAAAACTATTCAATAGTTTACAACAAAGTATAAAAATAACTTCTGTATCAATTTTAATATTTAAGATGGAAGAAACTCAGCTTTCAAAATCTAAAGAGGAGGAACTGATGATTGAGGCCAAAGGCTTCTTTAATTTCTATAAAAGAGAGCTTGGAGAATCTCTGCGAAAAGGTAAAAATATTATTTTCCTGGATTTTATGAAGCTTCTCGAATATTCAAACAAACTGGCAGAAGGAATTCTCACAAATCCTGAAGAGAATATCAGAGTTTTGGAGCTTGCTATTGAGGAGAAAGGACTCGCGGAAAACGTTCGGGCCAGGCTTTTGAATCTCCCAAAAAGCCAAGAGATAAAGGTAAGAAACCTGCGTTCCAGGAACCTTAATGAAATGATAGTTGTTGAAGGAATTATCAGGCAGGCTTCAGATGTCAGGCCCCAAGTAGTGAATGCGAAATTCGAATGCCCTAGCTGTGGTACAGTTCTTTCTGTTCTTCAGATAGAAAAAAAATTCAGAGAACCGATGAGATGCTCCTGTGGAAGGCGCGGCGGCTTCAAGATGATAAGCAAGGAAATGGTAGATACCCAGAGGCTTGTCATTGAAGAATCTCCGGAATCTCTCACAGGAGGAGAGCAGCCAAAGAGGATAAATATTTTTCTCAAAGAGGATTTGGTGGAACCCTATATGGAAGAAAAGACAACTCCAGGAAGCAGGATAAAGGTGATGGGAATCTTGAAAGAAGTTCCTGTTCCGTTGCAGTCTGGCGGACTTTCCACGAGATTCGAACTTGCGCTGGAGGCAAACAACATAATTCCTCTGGAAGAAACTTTTGAAGAGCTGGACATCAATGAAGAGGATGAAAGGCAAATCCTCGAGCTTTCCCAGGATCCTAAGGTATTTGAAAAACTAACTAAGAGCATAATCCCAAGCGTCTGGGGTTATGACGAGATAAAGCGCTGCCTTATTTTGCAATTGTTCGGAGGAGTCGAAAAGACCCATACCGATGGGCAGAGAAGCAGGGGAGACATGCACATTCTTCTCATAGGAGACCCTGGAGTCGCTAAATCTGCCACCCTTGTCTTTATGGCAAAAATTTCCCCAAAGGGAAGATATGTCGTAGGAAAAAGCGCTACAGGCGCCGGGCTTACAGCGACAGTTGTCCGTGATGAATACCTTCGTGGCTGGAGTCTTGAGGCAGGCTCGATGGTTCTTGCAAACAGGGGACTTCTCTGCATAGATGAGCTGGAAAAAATGGACCCTGGAGACAGGAGCGCTATGCACGAAGCAATGGAACAGCAGACAGTAACAATCTCTAAGGCAAACGTTCATGCAACTCTCAGAGCTGAGACTTCTGTCCTGGCTGCAGCTAATCCAAAATTCGGTCGCTTTGATCCCTTTCAGTCAATAGCACAACAAATAGATCTTCCTCCGACTTTGATAAACAGGTTTGATGTTATCTTCCCGCTGAGAGATTTGCCGAACAGGGAAAAAGACGAGCTCATTGCAACCCATGTCCTTCACGAGCACCAGAAAATGGGAGAAGAAATG
>JBBSXY010000085.1:0-1049 GCA_038045525.1 Nanobdellota archaeon
CTGACTATCGCACGGCGCTTGCCTTGAACCGATAAATAAAATAAACCAATCTTTCTAATGGGGGATTGGTTTATTTTATTTGCTTATGTTTAAATATAAGCTTCGCACAATATATCTTTTGCGAAGGTTGTATAGCATATATCAAGATAAACCCTCCCCTACTACTTTCTTAGATTTTTTAGGAAGTCAAAAATATTTTGCCAGACAATATCCAAAATGAATTTCTGCCAGATGTTTGCTTTGAGCCAAACAAGTACCTCCCTATAATTACCTTCTGAAATTAAATCCACCAAATCGAAATTAAAAAAATACTTTAGAGCCACCAGAGTTCCAACTATTAGAATTATATTTCTTATAAATCCTCTATTCATAATTGTGGAAAGTATACCATAGGATCGAGATATGCGTTACTAGAGGCAATTGGAATATCCACATTTTTACAATTTTTACTTTGTGAATATCTCTGAATACTCACTCCTTGGCTTGCGTACAGGGAAAAATGAAGGTGGGGACCGGTGGCGTAACCGGTTTGGCCGCTATAACCGATTATCTCGGACGTTGCAACATTTTGACCGGGAACTACTTTTATAAGGTCAAGGTGAGCGTAAAGCGAGCTAAGACCGTTCTCATGCCTTAAAAGCACCCATTTACCATAAGAATAACATCCCCCTTGAGCATCGGTATTTCCGCTCGCTTCTACGACTCCCGAGAGAGCCGCAAGAACTATCGTGCCGCGCGGAGCTCTGAAGTCCACGCCATTGTGAGTTCCCGACACATAAAGGCGGTGCGAGTCAATAGTTCTACCGAATGACTGGGTTATATACACACTCTCTAGAGGCCAAACAAGGACTCCCCTCTTGGCTCCTGCAAAACTTTTAGGGTCAATAGCAATTTTTAATTTGGACTCAAATTCAAACAACTCTCTTTCAAATTTTTCTTTTTCAATTTGTTTCTGGGCAAGGATTTTTTTGTATTCTGATTCTTTATTTTTGGTTTGAGTAAGTAGAGTATTCTTTTCTTTTTTATTGATATCTAAAACTTTTTTTTGG
>JBBSXY010000086.1:0-1249 GCA_038045525.1 Nanobdellota archaeon
AATGGGAATGGATTTAAATGAAACCTTAGAAAAGGTTTCAGAATTTTCAGATTTATATAATTCAGACGATCAAGCAAAAAAATTAATTGATTTGGGCAAAAAACTTGAGGGCGTTGCCCGCCATGCTTCAACCCATGCCTGCGGAGTTGTGATTTCGGCTGAACCATTAACAAATTCTGTGCCCCTGCAAAGATCAACCAGAGAAGGAGAAGAAGGAATTATTACGCAATATGAAATGCACGGCATTGAAGATTTGGGGCTTTTAAAAATGGATTTTTTGGGTTTAAAAAACCTGACTATAATAGAAGACACGCTCTCGCGCATTTATGTTTTGTACAACCAATTAAAAATTGATTTAGATAAAATTCCAGAAAATGACCCAAAAACTTTTGAGTTATTGCAGAACGCTTTAACCACTTCGGTGTTTCAGCTTGAATCTGACGGCATGAAAAGATATTTAAAAGAATTAGTTCCTACAAATTTCGAAGATATTACCGCCATGGTGGCTTTATACCGACCGGGTCCGATGCAATTTATTCCCGATTACATTGCAAGAAAGCACGGCAACCAGACAATAAATTATTTACATCCAAAACTTGAACCAATTTTAAAAGACACCTATGGAATTTGCATTTACCAGGAGCAGCTTATGAAAATTGCGCAGGAGGTCTGCGGATTTACTTTGGGGGAGGCCGATGTTTTGAGAAAAGCAATTGGTAAAAAAATTCCAGAGCTTTTGGCAGCCCAAGAAACAAAATTTATTGAAGGCGCTGTCAAAAATCTGCCTGCGCAGGCAGGCGGGGCTTCAAAAAAGGTTGGTGAGGAATTATGGCAATGGATTTTGCCTTTTGCGGCTTACGGATTTAATAAATCGCATTCTGCAGCTTATGCCACAATTGCCTACCAGACAGCATATTTAAAATCGCACTACCCCGTTGAGTTTATGGCTTCGGTTTTAACTTCAGAAAAAGCCGACGTTGAAAGAATTGCCTTTTTGATTGATGAATGCAAAAAAATGAATGTTGAAGTTTTGCCTCCAAATATAAATGAAAGTTTGAAAAACTTTACAGTGGTGCCGGAGAAAAACCAAATTAGGTTTGGATTACTAGCGGTTAAAAATGTCGGGGTAAATATTATTGACGCAGTTGTTGAGGAAAGAAAAACAAACGGCCCATTTAAATCTATTGGAGATTTTGTAACAAGAATTCATTCAAAAGATATGAATAAAAAATCAATGGAAGCATTGATA
>JBBSXY010000087.1:0-1106 GCA_038045525.1 Nanobdellota archaeon
TTTATGGTTGTAATAAAGAGTGTTTCTGCCAAATCAATTTTTGATTCGAGAAAAGAGAAAACAATTCTTGTTTCTATAAAGACAAATTCCGGGGATTTTTCTGCAAGCGCACCAAACGGAAAATCCAGGGGAAAACACGAAGAGAGGCCATATAAGAAAGATTTAAAGGGGGACATAAAAACCCTGAAACAATTCAGCAGATACTTTTCCGAGGACGAGATAGAAAAATTTGGGGATTTAAGAAGAATAGAGGACATAGTTGAAGGGCATGTCGGGGCAAATACCATTTTTGCTTTGGAATCAGCTATCTTAAAGGCCCTTGCAAGGGAAAAGAAAAAAGAAGTTTGGCAGCTGATTAATCCAAACGCAAAAAAATTCCCAAGATTAATCGGAAATTGCATCGGCGGGGGAAAACACTCCAGAACTTCTTCCGGTACAGGAAAGAAGCCAGATTTTCAGGAATTTTTACTTATACCAAAAGCAAATTCTGTTAAGGATTCTTTTAAGATAAACAAAGAAACAAAAAAAGAAATTTGGTATGCACTTAAAAAAGGGGATGGAAAATTTCAGGGCAAAAAAAATGATGAGGACGCGTGGCAGACTTCCCTTAATGAAAAAGAAGTTCTGGATATTTTAAGAAATTTTGGGATTGCTTTAGGGGTGGATGTGGCGGCTTCAGGTTTTTACAAAAGAAAGAAATACCATTACCAGAATCCGGTTCTTCAGAGGACAAAGGAAGAGCAATTTTCCTATATTTCAAACCTGATAAAAAATTTTTCGATGTTTTATATTGAAGATCCTTTTGAAGAAGAGGATTTTGAGGGCTTTTCCAGGCTTTTAAAAAAATATCCGAATTCCCTGATAGTGGGAGATGATCTCACCGTCACTAATGAAAAAAGACTTGGGAGAGCTATAGGAGAAAAAAGCATAAATGCAATAATTGTCAAGCCAAACCAAAACGGTTCTTTGCTCCAGGTCATGGACATATGCGGGTCTGCAAAAAAACATGGCATAAAGATTGTTTTTTCCCACAGGAGCGGAGAAACGATGGAAAACATTCTTGCTGACCTGGCTTTCGGATTTCAGGCTGATTTCTTTAAGTGTGG
>JBBSXY010000088.1:0-2008 GCA_038045525.1 Nanobdellota archaeon
TAAATTTGAATTTGCGGGGTCCGACCCCGCAATGCTTTTTTGTTCAATTTTTTCTTTTTTTCTTTGCACCCTACGGTGCCATATGTTAACGGGGTTAGCATTATTAAATTCATAACAAGAAAAAATACCGCGATAATGATCGTCATCGTCTTTAAAAATTACGCTATCGCCTACTGCTCTATCTGAAATATGATAAAGCTCATTAGTTATTAATTTTACTCTTTCACTCGGCATATTTTAGCATTGCGGGGTCGGACCCCGCAATGACTTATTATTAAATTTTAACATTTTTTCTTGACAAAAAACACCCTATCCTGAAGACAAGGTGTTTTTTTATTTTTACCTCCAGGGTTTATAAACAACCGGGACTTGCAGCCGTACAAGAAGTAGCGCAAGTAGTAATGTTTTCTACTTTCACACCAGTGCTATCAACACAATAATATTTTGTTGCATCATTTTTCAATTGAGAACATCCACACCAAGCGACTCCGGTAGTAGTGGTTTCAGCGCATGTTAGGGAACCTCCAGCAGCAGTAATGGCCGAAGAAATAGGACCTGCGCAACCGGTAATAGGATCTGCTCTAAAACCAGTATAATCACCGTTTCCTTTAAGTGTATCATCATAATATGCTGCTGCGTTTGTCATTAATGTAGTTAGGTTGCCTTTAATGGCTACGTCTTTGCCTTTGTTGATGTATTGAGTTACATTAACCAACACAATAGCGGCCAAGACTGCGATGATGGCAATAACCACCAATAATTCAATAATTGTAAAACCTTTTGATTTTTGCATTAGATTTATGAATAAAATGAATAAATCATCCTGACATTTAGATTGATAAATAATTATTCACTATCTAAATGGATGGATATTCAATTTTTAATTTAGTTGTTTATTTAATTTGTTTTGTGATCATTTTCTTTCGACCTTTTAAAATGTTATAAAACTTAATTTTAATTATCTGGGCAAATAGTTATAGCAGAAGAACAATCTGAAAAAAGAATTTCTTTTTTTATTCCTCTGCTATCAACGCAAAATGCTTTGCTTTCATCCGTAAACTCCTGCGCGCAGGCGGCCCATGCATTAGTTGTTGCGTTACAGTATCTTGTAGAAGTAATTTGCGAAAAAGAATTGGCGGTTACACTGCTACCGCAGAAGCTATTACCGCTGATATCGCCATTAATGTTAGAACCTTGTCCGTAACCATCTACTCCATTGTGGTCATAATATACTTCTCCGGCCGGAACTAAAATAGACAAATTTCCTGAAATTGCCGCGTCTTTGCTTTTGTTTATGTACTGGATAATGCTGAACAAAATTATTGCTGAAAGAATAGCAATAATGGCAATTGTAACTAAAAGTTCAATAAGAGTAAAACCTTTTTGCATTTTATTATATTTTAATCTTTTACTAACAGTTATGCAATGCTCGGGCTGTGAATAACTCATATCGCGCGGAGCGCTATATTGTGCCCAGAGCGCCGTAAAGCGGGCTTAACACAGAAATTGCAAGCAATGCCACCACGCCTCCTAAAAAAATTATTAAAACCGGCTCAAGCAGGGTAATAAAAGTATCTACTGACCTTTTTACTTCTTTTCGGTAAAAATTTACCACCTCCATTAAATTTTTATCCAATCTTCCGGTCTGCTCGCCAACCTCTATCATTTGTATAACAAACGGCGGAACATATTCAGAATGCCTTATTAAAATAGAGCTTATTTTTTCCCCTTCAGAAACTCCTTTTTCTGTTTCAGAAATAATTTCTTTATAAATATAATTGTCAATTGTGTCTTTTGTAATTTTTAGCGCGCTGTTTATAGAAAGCCCGGCTGAAATTAAGGTAGAAAGATTTTCAGTAAACCGTATTAAAAATATTTTTTTGAAAAATCCGCCGATAGCAGGCAGGTTCAAAGAAAGCTTGTCTGCGGTTTTTCTGCCCCTTGGCGTTCTAAAATAATAAATTATAAAACCTATCATCATAACAAATCCTAGAATAACGATCCACCC
>JBBSXY010000089.1:0-2119 GCA_038045525.1 Nanobdellota archaeon
ACTTTATGTCAAACAAAAAGCCCGGTGTCAGCCGGAGCTGTTTTGTCGCACAATGAACTAATGGTTTTATGCGCTTTCTGTTTCCTTAATCTTTGCAATTATGTCTTTAAGCTGTTTTTGAGCTTTGTAATTGACTATGGCCGTTTTTTTTCCGTCTGCCCATTTTTCAAATCCGAACAATCCAGACCTGAACATCCAAAGTCCTAACAGAGCAATAGCTAAAGGAATGGCAAATGAATCAAATAAAATATTATTAGTTAAACCGGTTGAAACAGTTGTTGCTCCGTACACTGCTGACCTTGTTACCGCAATAGTTGCGTTGCTGACATTAGGGTTATTTCCCGAAGCTGTAACAGAAAGGTTGTCAGTTACCGTAGATGTTCCGTAGCTAAAATTTCCAGCTGGAGCAACTTGTACTTGATAAGTAATAGTTGCTGTTTGTCCGGCTGCAATTGTTCCAATGCTTAATCCTGAAGTAACATCTCCTCCATAGTTGTTATAGTTGCTTGAGCCAGATACAACCAAATTGTTTCTGTAAATTAAGCCATAGGGCATTGTGTCTCTGATAAACACGCTGTTAACGCTTTGGTTTCCTTGAGCCTGAAGAGTAATCATAAACATTAACACATCGCTTGGCGAGGCTGAAGCATTGCTGGACCAAACAGAACCAGTTGACAAGTTTTTAACAGATACAGTTGTTATCAAGTTCGAATAATTGCTTTGATTTGAGCAGCTGTTATTTGAACAACCATATTGGCAGTATTGTGAGTCTTGCTGTGTTCCGCATGAGTCGTACCAGTACAAATAATTGCCAACGCATCTTTGATATGAATGATATGCGCAGTTTTGATTTTGGCAATATCCGTTTGAGCATCCGTTTGGACAGTATTGTATTAAACTTCCTCTGTTTCCGCAGGAGTCGTACCAATAAGCAGAACTGCCGTCGCACCTTCTTTCTGATTGCTGAGCGCAGTTACTATTAACAATAAGTGTTGTTACAGATGTATTTGTTTGTGACCCAGAAGTAATAGTTGCTGTAGTTGTATATGTACCCGGATTTGTAAATGTAGTGTTGCAAACCTGGCCAGATCCTGCGCAGGCTCCTGTCCATGAATATGTGTAGCTTCCTGTTCCTCCTGTTGCCGAAGCAATAAATGAAACTTGCTGGTTAATTGTTGCAGGGCTTGGAGTGGCGTAAGATGAAACAACTAAGTTGCCGTAGTTTACACAACCTCCACCGGTGCAAGTTTGGTTGCTTGCGCAAGTTTGTTTTAATTGAGCTGCGTCTGTTGGCACACAGCTTGAGTTTGCTGTTCCGGGGTTATTGCAGGTATAGGTTCTGTATGTTTGATAAACAGTTGAACTGTTGTTGCAGTATGGGCTTCCAATGTATCCGCTACCTGCGCAATCTGAGTTTGAGTTGCAAGTAATTGGGTTGTGCGCGCAAGAACTTTGAGGTGTTCCCGGGTTCAAACAAATATCTTGTGTGTTGGCATTATTGTCATTGCAGTCTGTGTTGGTTGAACAAGTAATATTTTGGTTGACGCATGATCCGGCAGAACAAGTTTGGTTTGCCGTACAGTCTTGTTTTTGCTGAAGCGCTATTGAGTTAGAACAGCTTGAACTGGCAGTGCCAGGGTTGTTGCAAGTGTATGTTCTATAATTTTGAAAAACGTCTCCGTTTTGACAAACCGGACTATCAACATACCCGCTGGTTCCGCATTCAGAATTTGTACTACAGGTTATTGTTGCCGATTCGCAAGTAACAGATCTAAGCATTGAACCAATAGTACAAGCGCCTTGTTTAACCCAGGCTCCATTTTTCCATATATAATTATAATCGTTCCAGCAAGAAACATAGCCTAAACCTGTTTTTTTAACGTAAACAATATATGGTTTATCTAAACCAAGCTGGCTATAATATGTTGCAGTCAAAGCGCAAATGCGCGAAGCTGTGTGAGTTGCATTCCCAAAATGAGTATATATTGTGGTAATAAGGCCCTCGCCAGATGCTATTTTATTAAAATGAGTTCCTACGCGGCTAAGGTCAGTTCCTGTAAGAGTAACCTGTGTGGCAGCAGAAGCTGTTCCTGCATATGCCAAAAGAAACGCCGCTGAT
>JBBSXY010000090.1:0-1040 GCA_038045525.1 Nanobdellota archaeon
CATCGGGGCCATAGAATCAGATAGAAAAATATATAAATTAGTAATCCTAAGGTATTACTATGAAAACAATTAGCATAAAACTTCCAGAAGAGGAAGCGAAAGAGTTAGAAGAATTTATAAAAAAAAGGAATTACCCCTCTAAATCAGAGTTCATAAGAAATTTGATAATCGAAAAACTAGAGAGAAATAGGAAAGAAAAAATAGGGTGGATGATTTTAGCAGAAAGATCAATGAAAAAACTTTGGGGTAATAAAGAAGATGAGATTTGGAATAAATACTTATGATGGGACAGGGAGATATGCTTTTGGTGCCCTTTCCCTTTTCTGACCAATCTGGGAGAAAAGTGAGACCTGTAATAGTTTTAAGCAATGACGAATTTAATGAACATTCTCAAGATATTATTGCTATTGGTATTACTTCTAATATCTCTAAGGATAAATATACTTTAGATTTAGATAATAAAGACTTAAAAGAAGGAAAATTAATGACAAAATGCGTAATTAAAGTTGAGAATATATTGCGGCTAGATAAGAGTTTAATTATTAAAAAAATAGGAAAAATTAAAGAAGGAAAATTAGATAAGATAATAAAGATTCTTAATGAGATTATTGAAGTTTAGCAGAAACCTTATCACTTCTGATAATAGGCCATCGGGGCCATGATTTTTTCAATTCATAAAATTTATAAATAGATTATTGTAGTTAAAGCAATGGCTTTAGAAGGAAAATTAACCGCTGCTCAGATGGTAAATGAGGCAGGAATGTCTGAGCGCCCGGAATATTACAGTGGAAGAGGAGCTACTTTAACTGATTTAACACCAGAATTGCTTCAGAGAATTTATGGTTTAATAAACAAAGTGTATGGAGATGATGCATCCCAAAATTTTGTTGAAATGATTGCTAATATGGATGATTTAGCTGCTTCCAATTTTTTAACATGTTTATATGGTTTAGAAGCTAGAGATTGGAAATACACTGGATTTCAATGCGATCTTCCAGGAGGAATTGAGCAAGCGCCTGTTGCCGCTGCAGATGACCTAC
>JBBSXY010000091.1:0-2979 GCA_038045525.1 Nanobdellota archaeon
TCTGAGCCCTCTTCTTTAAACCACGCCTTAATGATTGTTATCATTGCTCTTTTCCTGTCTATCATTGACCTAGTTATCTCTCTATTCGCCCACTTTCCTGATATTGAAATTTGGTCAAGCACACCCAATAGCATACCTTCTATAAGCCTGATATATCCATCGAAATTATCTAATTCTTTATCCTCCCAGTTCTGCATTTGTAACCGCCTTAGCAAAGTCATCGAAGTTCTCGTTGTGGGGACTACTTAAGTCTGCCCACGAAATAGCTGCCATCCATGCTTCTTTGCCACTGCCGATTTGTTTATATGTATTTCCGTTTTCATCTTTATTTATAACTATACTTGGGTAATTGTGTTTTTCACCATATTCAAGTATTTTTTTAATTATGTCTGCATTTATACCAAGACCACTAACTAATACTAATCTCTTGTCTAATAACCCAATCTTATCTACTCTATTATTATAATGCTCAAAAAAGTTTATGTTGCCGTGCTTCTCAATAGCATCGATAACGGCATTCATATTAGCCATCATCTCGGCAACCGCATAAACCTTAAATTTAAACTCCTTCTCTTCAAATATCCTTTTTAAATCTTTCTGTGCTTTTTGGTGAAGAAGTTCGAAGAACTCTTCATTGCTCTTGGCGGTTCTTACCTTAACAATCTCCCCCTTCTCTTCCATTATTTTTTGAATATTGTCGTGTACAAGCTGGGACATTATAGTATATTTAATCTTGAGAAATTTCCGAAATATTTCATTGAGGCCTCTACTATCGTAAACTTACCTTGTGTTAATGGAATTTTTTTCACTACATTGATCTAACCATTATTCGTGGTCCCCTTTCTGAAATAGTATATCTAAACCAGCCGCCACAATCTAGGCACTGACCCCTTTTATATCTTTGCGTAATGGTTACCGCATAACCCCTAGATTGCAACTTGCTTGAACCACATTTTGGACAAGTTTCTTGGCCATTAAATACAGAAATATTCGGATGGTTAACCATAAACGGTAATAATAATCTGTATATCTTCTCTGTCAAGAGAACATCATTCTTATTATATTTTAACATTCTGTTCCAAGCAGCATTATCTCCAGCCATACATTTCTTCCACAACGGGAATCCTTCATGTTCTTGTTTTCTACCAAGACCGAAATAATCACACATATCATCGAGACCATAACTTGGCATTCTTAAATACTTCTTTGCCTCAGTTTTTGTATCTACTACTTTTACGGGTGATGGTGGTGTCAGTCCATGAAACAAAAATCTTGTATTCATCACTTTAATATCGAAGGATTTACCATTTTGAGTTACTATAATATCTGCTTCGTCAAATAAATTCCATATATCTTTTACAATAGACTTGTCATCCTTAGAACCCTTCTTATATCCCTTGTAGTGTGGCCATCCTTTTGTTATGTGTTTACCATTTAACCACCTAGCAGAGTAGGATAGAATCCTACTCTGTTCGGTAACCTCTATAAGATTAGTTTCCCACTTGGGCCCCCATGCGAAAGCTTCAAGTGGGGTTGTCTCTATGTCAAAGATTAATATTTTTGGTTTATTTATCACTACTTTATGTTTATGAAAGGCACAGAATTTCCCATCATGTAGGTCGGTAATGCTCCATTCCACTTTTCAACTGCTTTTAAGTTTACATATTCAGCGCCACCCTGAGATTGAATAGCTTGAGCCTGAATTCTAATGGCCTCAGCTTCCCCTCTGGCCTGAACAATTCTCTGTTCGGCTTCATACTTAATCTGTTCTAATTTATTCTTGGCCGCTTCTGCGTTTTGTGTAGCTGTTACTTTGGCTTCAATTGCTTGCGTGAAAGCATGTGAGAACTCAAAATTTGTAACGCTGAAAGTTTCTAATATAGAATCTTTAAGGCCAAACCTTTCGGTCAATAATTGATTTACTTTTTCACTATATTCGGCTCGTTTTGTTACTAGCTCTTCTGCTGTATAATGAGCAGAAGTTGATTTAACCGTTTCTCTTATTGCCGGTTCAATAACCGTAGATTCGTAGCTATCAACTGATTTATATTGTACAAATATGCTGTCAACTTTTTCTGGATTGATATGGTAAGTGACAACTACTCCTATTTGGACATCTTGAAGATCCCTAGAAGCACCAGACAGTGCTGAACTATCCTTAGAGTCTCCTTCATTACCATTTCTGTCATAGTTGACAGTTCTTGTCTTTACTTCCAGCTTGACAACATTTTCAATTATGGGAAGTTTGAAATATAATCCTTGTGGTATTATTCCCACTACTGCCCCCAATCTTGTTTTAACACCACGTTCTCCTGCATCTACAATGCCGAATGAACCGAAAAGAACTATCAACCCAACTAATCCCAATATAAGATGTTTTACAATTTTATTAACATTTGGTTCACCTTTTTCGTTTATATAACTCATTTTGTATTTAATTATTATTTTTTATCTATCGATACTAGCAGTTCTACTCTGTATGTGGGCATACTCCGCCATTGATATATTTACCATGATTACAATTGAAGCATAGTATTTGTAAATCACTCGGGAAATTGTTTTTTATAATCCACGAATACTGACTAGTTCCACCTCTATTTTTAAGCCTTTTCCTATATTGATTACCATCATTATTTATGTGATCTATGCTCAAGAATATAGCATTTGTTTCTCCACATCCTGGACAGTTACATTTATTTCCATAATGCTGGAATACCATTGACTTCTGTTCCGCTCTAATAATCTTTCTTTGTTGGGATATCTTATCTTTATTTACTATCCTATTTAGAAGTGCCCTAGCTTTGACTTGTTCTTTATTTCTTATTCTGTAATTACGAACTGCCTTATTATTACAGACTGCACACATATATTTTAATTCATCTTTAGCATGAATGCTTTTATGGAACTCGTTTAAACTTTTAATAACTCTACATCTTGGACATCTTTTATTTATCATCTCTTATAAATTTTTCAATTACC
>JBBSXY010000092.1:0-1162 GCA_038045525.1 Nanobdellota archaeon
CGGCACGCGCGCCACGCCTCGAACGAGAGCATCCCGAGGCGGTCGAGGTCGCCGTTGATCTCGCGTTGGCCGAGGCCGGGCGTGAGCGAGATCAGGGTGCGGAGGGCGTCGCGGGCGGTGGTCATCTTGTTCTCCGGGGTCGGTGCGGGTTCCTTCCCGCCCCTTCTGTATATCCGGCTATCGGGTACACACGGGCAACTTTCTTCGCCACGGTGTAAAATAGTTCATGCCCCACACGATCGGCGTCGTCCTCGCTGGGGGAACCGGCTCCCGCCTGCTCCCGTTGACGCGCGTTCTCAATAAGCACACGCTTCCTGTCAACGGCCAGCCGATGCTTCACTGGCCGATCCGCACGCTCGCGCTCGCCGGGATCGAGCGGATCGTCGTCGTCCTCGGCGGCAAGAGCGCGGGCGAGATGGTCGAGCACTTCGGCTCCGAGTACGTCGTCGAGGGGCGCACCGTCCGGCTCGCCTACGTCTACCAGCGGGAGGCCGGCGGCATCGGGCAGGCGCTCGCCGTCGCGTTGCCGCTCGTCGAAGAACTCGGGGCCGACCGCGTCCGCGTGATCTTGGGAGACAACGTGTTCCCCGAGGGCGGCGTGCTTGGGTGGCTTGTCTCCGGCTCCCTGCGCGCCTCCGTATTCGGCGTGGACGTTCCCGACGCCGAGTCGAAGTACGGCTGCGTGGACGTTCCCGCGGCCCCCCGCGAGGGGACGGGGCGCGCGTTCGGGCTCCCGCTGGAGAAGCCGGGAACGCCGCCGCCGGCAGGTCGTCGCTGGCTCGCGCTCACGGGGGCCTACGACCTCCCGATGAAGCTCGGCCGGGACCGGCTCGCCGCGATCGTCGCCTCGCTGCCGGCCTCCGCTCGCGGCGAGGTCGAGGTCACGTCGCTGCTCGAATGCTTCTGGCGCGTCGGGTTGCTCGACGTGGTCGAACACGACGGGCCGTGGATCGACGCCGGGGAGCCCGACGGCTACCGGAAGGCGAACGACCCCGCGTTCTGGCCGGCGGCGACCTGATGCCGTGGGCGTCCACGCGAGAAGCGCCGCCGTGCGAGTGGTCGTGGGTCGACCGCGACGGGCTGCACATGCACCCGGAAGAACAGGCGGCGTGCGACGACGTGGCGCGCGTCCTCGCCGAACAGGGGACGGCGTTCGGGGGCG
>JBBSXY010000093.1:0-1602 GCA_038045525.1 Nanobdellota archaeon
TCACCAACTTCGCCTTCAACCGCTGGGCAGTCCCTCCAATCATCAAATCCGCCAAAGTCATCGACCCCTTAAGCTTTCTTTTCATTCTCCCCAAAAACTCCGCCAATTGCTTATCGATAGAAACTATCTCGATATTCTCCAAGATATCTTCCAACAACTTCTCCTGTTCCCAGGTGTTTTCCCCTGCCCTAATCTCAAGCATTGTTACTGCCGAAATATACGCCTCGGCCCGCCCCTCGTTCAACAAGCTTTCTATTTCAACCAAAACCCCGTCCCCCGTCCGTAACAGATCCACAATCACGTCAGTATCCAACACCAACTTCACCATTTCACTCTTCTTTCCAAATTTTTCATCCACTTAACCTCACCCTTTCCCCTAAAAAACTCCCTATCATATTCAAATTCAGGAAACTTTCCCGCCGCCGCCCTAAGCGCCCTAGCCACCCTTTTGGACCTCTCTTTAGAATCATCAACCGCCTTGGAAATTTTTAGCATCTTTTTTCCCTCTTTCTCCACCTCAAACTCATATCCCTGCCTATCCACCAAATCAGCATACTCAAACAAATTATTCCTAAAATCAGTAATACTCACAGTCATAGTCATATGTACATAAGTGTACATTGTCTTGACAAAATGTCAATGTGCTAAAATCAAAATATGGACAAAATCGACGAACTTCTTACTCACAGCGTCGCCAATATTATTTTTTGACAATAAACATTCCCTCTAAGTCTTCTTTCTTCAGAAGCGTCGATTCGCTACAAAAACTAACCATGGCTACGCTGGGTTTATGAGAAAATCCCACATACTCCACAATTTTCCCCCGCTCCCGAGCCTTTCTGATAGCCGGCTCCAAGTCTGTGTCAGATGAAACCAAAATTATCCGATCACATAAGTTCTCGTACGCCGCTTCCATCATATCTACCGCGATCTGTACATCCACCCCTTTTTCGTGATATTTTCCGTCAGTTTTCAACAAATATCCAAGTTTATAAGTATACCCTGCATTCTTTAATCTCCCCAACAATTTTTGCTGTCCATCAAACAATTTTTCAGATTTTGGAGTTCCATCCTGTCTAACTCTTCCAATAAAATAACTCTTCTTCACTATTCTTCTATCTCTTGCTATAAATTTTGCAAGTTTTCCCAGGTCCAGATTCAAAAGATGGCCAATATTTAGCTCTTTAAGCTTGAAGTAAAAGTTGCTCCCATCGATGAAAATTGCCACTCTTTCAGCCATAAATAGAGTGTAGCACAAATAAAAAGCCTCGCAAATGTCTTTCGACCTCACGAGGCGGTTTAGTAATTCTTATTATAACCAATTGTTTGACAAAAGCAAGTGCTTGATATAAGATACCCATACAATTTACAACGCTGTGAAGCAGTGAACTAAGCAATAAGGGTGACATCAGAGATACCGCGGAGGCTGAAAGCGGGACGCACCTTAAAGCCGAAATTACCCTGCAGAGCGGATTCGACAAAATCGGATACGGGAAAAGCCCGAAACAGCTTACAGAATGTGTCGGAAACGGAGCATTCGATGAGTCCCGATGTCACGTCGGGAAAAGCAAGGTGGTACCGTCCTAATTGGGCCCTTGTAGG
>JBBSXY010000094.1:0-3329 GCA_038045525.1 Nanobdellota archaeon
TCCTATCTAATCCAAGGGGGAATATTACCTCTTTTCCAATCATCCTTTTATATCTGGCAAAAAAATCCATGTAGCAATAGTGACTGCCTGTCCGATATGAATGGGAGCATTGACATAAGGGGGCGGTGTATCTATGGAATAGATTTTCTTTTTGGAATTTTTATTAAATTTAAATGATTCTGACTTTTTCCAAGATTCGGTTATAGGCTTTTCAATATCTGGGCCCCAGTTTTTTATATCCTTTAAGTTCATAGTCCAAATAAGATAACAACTTTTAAAAACTATTTGAATTTGTCTAATCCATGGCAGATAACAGGATACACATGCCTTCTGGTTACGGCGGATTGATGAGGTTTGAAGAAGAATACGAATCAAAAATCATGCTAAAACCGGTTCATGTTGTATCATTTATAGTCTTGGTTTTGGCTTTCAGAATCCTTTTAGGAGTTTTCTTTTAGATGATGTGCTTTGTTTCCAAGGTTCGGTTTTCAGATGTATCACCGATTACCAACAATTATATTAATTCTTTCTCCCTTTCTGAAGCATGGAAAAATTCCTTGAGGCACTGGCTACTGCAGAAAAAGATCTCAGGACAATAGACCATATAATTTATGTTACTTTCCCCCTCATAAAAGATAAAAGGCTTCTTCTGAAGGTAATATTGGATATAAAAGAGGTGGTAACCGGTTGTATAACTTCTATTCTTCAGTACGAGTACCTTTACAAAAGGATAAATCTTTACAAAGACTCCAGGGAGAACTTTAAAACCTTCACAGAAAAGTGTGCGGCAAGGTACAACATACATGGGGGAGAAATAAAGCTTCTTGTGGAACTGTTCGATTTCGTGGAAAAGCATAAAGAGAGTCCATTTGAATTCGTAAAGGCAGAAAAAATAGTCATACTTTCTGAAAACTCAAAGCCTACAACTTTAACTCTTGAAAAAACCAAAGAATTTTTAATAATGGCAAAAGATATTTTGAGAAAGACCAAAGAGGGGATGAAAAGCCATTTTTAGGTGAGGAAGACCATTTCTAGGGAAAAAAGGCAGGACGTCGGGGAGAAAAACACGGGAAGGAGGGCAGTCCCTGATGCATCGTCGGGCTAAAAGAAAAATATAAATAGTCTGCTACCATAGCACTTATACTTCTTTAAAGGGGTGAAAGGGAGATTGAATGGATGTGGAGAAATAGGTGAAAGTATAAAAAATCACAAAGGAGGAAAACTTGAAAATGCCAAAAGGAAGACCTAAAAGTTCAAAAAATAAAGTTAAAGAAGAAAAGAAAGAAGAACCAGTTGAAGAAGTAGAAGAAATAATTCAGGAAAAAATAAGTGCAGATCACCTTTTATATGTCAGCCTAAAATACACAAAGACTTGCGATGTCATAATTAATCTCCTTCTCAGATGGAAGAAAATGATAGAAAAGGGGGTGAACGGCATACTTAAACATGCGAAAAAGAAGAAAAAGATATCCTCTATTCCTGCAAACCCCATAGGGCAGATAGAAGCTGTCAGGAAGCTGTTCAGAAAAGACGCTAATTTCCAGGAAGTAATAGACATGTATGAGATGTTCAGAAAAGTGGAGGAGCTAAGAAAGGAAAGGATAGGGGAGTTTAGGAAAAATGTGACCCTGAAAATTTTTTATCTTGGTGAAGAGATAAACGTTAATCTCGATAAACTGAAAAGCTACGCTGAAAAGCTCGAAAAGTTTATAAGCACCACTAAGCAATTTCTTCTATCGTAGAAATTGCCTTAAGATAAAGATTTATACTATAAAAAGCCGGATATCTTAAAAAACTGCTTAATAATAATTCTCTACAATAAGGTTTAAAAGATGGTTTTACTATAAAATCCCATGTCAAAAGTTATTGTTATCACGTCGGGAAAAGGCGGTGTTGGAAAAACGACAACAGCGATAAATCTCGCTGCTGCAATGAGATGTTTTGGGAAAGATGTTTTGATTATTGACGGAAATCTTTCGACCCCTAATGTTGGCCTGCATCTAAATTCTCCAGAAGTCCCAATAAATCTGAATCATGTTTTAAGGGGAAAGGCAGAGCCCTTTGAGGCGGTCTACGAGCACGAATCTGGGATAAAAATAATGCCGTCTTCCCTCTCTGTGAAGGAACTAAAAAGAACAAGGCCTGAAAGAATGAAAGATTTTAAAAAAGACTTCAAGAAACTTTCAGAAAATATAATCGTGGATTCCTCTGCTGGCCTTGGTTACGAGGCAGTCTGTGCAATTGAGCTTGCAGATGAGCTTATCATCGTTACAAATCCCGAGATGCCTGCTGTTACAGACGCGTTAAAAGCGGTAAAGATTGCAGAAGAGATGAAAAAACCAGTAAGAGGCATTATAGTGACAAGGGTGAGAAAAGATGACGTAGAACTCGAACCGGAAGTCGTCAAAGAAATGCTGGAAGTTCCTATTCTGGGTATGGTTCCTGAGGACATGGCTGTCAGAAAATCCATAAGAAGCAAGGGGGCTGTTGTCCACCTTCATCCTAGGAGCGATGCTGCCAGAGCATACAAGGAAATAGCGGCAAAAATTCTGAATATCCCCTATGATTCTGAAAAAGACAGGGAAGGTTTCTTTGAAAGATTTTCAAACTGGCTTGGGTTGAGATAATGCGGAAAAATGGTTGAAACAATAAAGTTCTCTGAATGGCAAAAGCTCGATATAAGGACTGCAAAAATTCTCAAGGCTGAGGAGATTGAGGGGGCGGACAAGCTTTACAGGCTTTCTGTTGATCTTGGAAAAGAGCTCGGAAAAAGAACCCTTGTTGCGGGAATAAAACCATATTACAAAAAAGAACAGTTGAAGAACAAGACCTGCATTATTTTTACAAACCTTGAGCCAAAGGCAATAAAGGGCATTGAAAGCAAAGGCATGCTTTTGGCTTCTGTCAATGAAGACAGCTCCATGGTTTGTCTTCTTCAGCCAGATTCAGGCATGGATCCTGGAAGCAAGATAAGATAATTATTCAATCTTCTTGAATAAAATCTCAGATTTTTTAATTTTACTAATTTTTAATGGCCTGTCTAATTCTTCAAAAGAAATCTTGAAGTTAAAGGTTTTTGCAATTTTCTCTGATGTTTCAGGAATGAATGGCCAGAGAAGAATGGCAACTGCTCTTAGACCTGTTACAAGTTCAAATAAATCTTTTTTGTTTTTAGTTTCCCAAGGTTTTCTGTCTTGTACAATTTGGTTCAACGTATCTACAAATGCAAATATTAAGTTTAGTGCTTTATCAAACTCGAATCTTTCAATCAATTCACTAATGTCTCTTACAACATTTGAAATATGTATGTCTACGTTAACCTTTTCCAG
>JBBSXY010000095.1:0-1414 GCA_038045525.1 Nanobdellota archaeon
GAAGAGAAATTTCAGAACTAAGAAATTATTCTGAAAAAATTTCCGAATGAATTGACGAGGAAGTTGATGTAATTATAAAAGGAGCTCAATAAAACGCTTAAATAGTTTTGTTAAAACACAAAAATTTGCTGGAGAAAGTTGCCAAAAATTTGATAGAAAAAGAAATAATAGAGCGCGAAGAATTTGAAAAAATAATAGGCATAGGAAACAAAAAACAAAAGAATAAAAACTAAAAAATCTTGATACTACAAATTTAACGGCCGTTAGATTTGTAGTATCTCAAAAAACGGGCCCGTAGCTCAATGGCGGAGCATTCGGCTTATATCCGACAGGCTGCAGGTTCGAGTCCTGCCGGGCCCACAAAGATAAAACAAGGGCGGTTAGCTCAATGGCAGAGCGCCTACTTGACGTGTAGGATGTTATAGGTTCGAGTCCTTTACCGCCCACAAGTTTAATAATAAATATGGGAAAAATAATTTATGAAGATGGGGATGTTTTGGTGGTTGATAAGCCGGCGGGAATGTGATAATCTTAAATTGTAAGTTTAAAAATATGTTTAATGAATTTATTGAAAAAAAATTAAAGTTAGCGAGATATAAAATCCTTAAAGATGGAAGTTATTTTGGCGAAATTCGAAGCGTGCAAGGGGTCTGGGCTAATGCTAAAAATCTGGAAGATTGTCGGCAAGAATTAAGAGAAGTTTTAGAAGATTGGTTTCTTTTGAAAATTCAGGCAAGAGAAAAAATTCCTAATTTTGAGATTAAAATCGGGTGCCGTCATGCCTAAAAATATCTCTTGGAGAAAATTAGTCCAGAAATTTAAACAGCTTGGATTTGATGGCCCCTACTCAGGCGGCCGTCATTTGTTTATGACCAAAAAAGAATTAAAGGTTCACATTCCCAATCCTCATCGTGGTGATATTTCAAAAGAACTTGTTGTGGAAATTTTAAGACAAGCCGGCATTTCCAATAATAACTGGGAAAATGCTTAATAATATAAAAATCATCTATGAAGATGAAAATGTGCTGGTTGTTGATAAACCGGCGGGATTGATTGTGTTCCCAGAGGGAAATATTAGAGAAAAAACTTTGATAAACTATTTGATAGAGAAATATCCGAAATTGGGGGACATCGGAAGTCCCCCAAGATATGGGGTGGTGCATAGGTTAGACAAAGACACTTCGGGCATTTTATTGGTAGCAAAAACAACAGAAAGCTTGATTTTTTTGCAAAAACAGTTTATAAATAGAGAGGTAGAAAAGAAGTATATTTGTTTGGTTGAGGGGAATATAAAAGCAGATTCTGGGGAAATAAAGACTTTAATTGGCCGTTCGCCCAGTGATTTCAGAAAACAAGTCGCAATTCCTGAAAAGGAGAGAAGCCTGCCTGCCGGCAGGCAGGCAATTACAGAGTA
>JBBSXY010000096.1:0-1117 GCA_038045525.1 Nanobdellota archaeon
AAAAATTGTATGCCAAAATTGCCAGCAACGCCAGAAAACTGGTGGATGTTAATTTCTCCTGGGAACCCATCTCCCAGAAGTTAGAATCAATATATGAAAACCTTGTTCACCCTTGACTTATCGGATACAATCGTATATTATCGTATATAGTTAAAATATAACCGATTTATGTCTCAAAGATTTATTAAAAGAATACCCCTGACCCAGAATATTCTGGCTAAAATAACCCAAATAGACCATTTCAAAGGGCTGTGGCATGGGGGTCTCCGGCTAAGTCCACAAATTTTGGGAAAGTTAAAATCGTGGGTAATTATTACTTCAACCGGCGCCAGCACTCGTATTGAAGGCTCACAAATGACAGACGAAGAGATCGCCAGGTTCTTGCGTGGACTCAAATCCCAGCCTCCTAAAAACCGTGATGAACAGGAAGTGGCAGGCTATGCTGATTTAATCGGGCGGATTTTTGATAATCATAAAACGCTTAAGCTTTCCGAAAACTGGATTCTACAATTTCATAGTATCCTTTTGCACTTTTCAGACAAAGATCAAATCCACAAAGGTAAATACAAAATGGCCAATAACACGGTGATAATGATAAATGATCAGGGGGAACAGATAGTGCTTTTTGAGCCTACACCTCCTTTTTTGGTAAAACCTGAAATGCAAACTGTTATTGATTGGACAAACGAGCAATTTAAACTAGGCCAGTTCCATCCGGTATTGATAATAGCTAACTTTATTTTTGAATTTTTGGCCATTCATCCTTTTAAAGATGGCAATGGGAGAATGAGCCGGGCATTGACTAATCTCTTACTTCTTAAGAGTGGTTACAGCTATGTTCCCTATGTATCATTAGATGAAATCATTGAAGAAACAAGGTCTGAATATTATCTGGCCTTGCGGGCAGCCCAAAAAAACCACAAAACCGACCAAGAAAACATTTCCACCTGGGTTGATTATTTATTGGACACATTATTAGAGCAGACCAAGAGAGCTCTGAAATTAATTAATTCATCCCAACCAGAAAAATTATTGTCGGAAAAACAGATACAAATATATAAGCTATTTGATATTGAACAGGAGTACGATTTTTTTTAAAAGAACAAGCAGGTTCGAA
>JBBSXY010000097.1:0-2411 GCA_038045525.1 Nanobdellota archaeon
TTTCAGTCATTAAATTCTTTACTAGCTTCTGACTTTCCTAGTTTAGTCAGGGGATTTGGAGCAGCATTTACCGCGAAAGGTCAAGCAAGAGGAGAAGCGGCAGGGGCAAGGGTTGGAGCATTATTTGAATACGAAACTGGCCTTAGAAGGATTAGACAGGGTACTGGTAAAGTAGAACCTATTTTAGAGAAATTTGTTAATACCATACTTAAGCCATTCAGATGGACAGAAGAAATGATCAACAGAACCGTAGCTGCCAACACTGCTTTCTACGTTATGGAAAAAGCATTACAGACCAAGAGTCCTCAATTATTAAGGGGCTGGGTTGATGATGAAATTTTGAGCAAGGCTTTTGAACGTGGAAAATGGGAGGAACAGGAGTTATTAAATGGTATGAATAAGTTCATAAATAAGACACAGTTTGGAAATAATCCACTTGAACTACCAGCCGTATTTAATACGCCTCTTGGTTCTTTATTCTTCCAATTTAAAAGCTTTGCATACAAGCAACTACTATTCTTAGGAGATCAAACCGCTGGTGAACTGAGAGCTGGTAACCCAGGTAGAGCAGCAAGAAATACATTAATATTATTGACGATGTTTCCGGCAGCTGGCTATACTGTAGAAGCATTTAGAAGGATACTAAAGGGAGAAGAGCCAGACGATAGAGATGTGGCTACTATACAGAAATACTTTGAAAGCTTAGCCAACATTGGTGCCGCTGGCATATTGGGTGATGCAATTAGGTCTATGGAGAACAAGAGGTTCTTACAGTTTATGGCTGGACCAACATTTACATCAGTAGCGCAATTAGCAGAAGCATTCCCAGAGTTAGCAGAGTTTTTTGGAGGAGATTATGATATACCGCTGGAAGCATTTGGTCGTGTTGCTGCACAACAGGCGGGCGGACTAGGTTCTGCAATAAGAAATAGATTAACAGAAGATTAATATGACAGAAAAAAATGGACAATATAAAATATCGGTAGAGAAAAGACTAACTTCTTTAGAGGTTGGATTTGACAGCTTCAGAGAAGAGGTTAGAAATGAATTTACAGAACTAAAGGAAAACCATATTAAACATCTTGATGATAAGATGTGGTGGGGCATAGTTTTGGCCATAAGTGTATTGGTAGGAGTAATAGTAGATTTATCTACAAGACTACTGCCTTAGTTTACTAATCACCAAAATATAATATATGTTATCAGTTATTATACCATCACGTAATAACGAGTATCTTCAAAGGACCATAGATGACCTCCTCGAAAAAGCAGAGGGGGAAATTGAGATTATAGTAGTTCTTGATGGTTATTGGCCAAGCCCAATGTTGGTGCACGATATAAGAGTATCAATAATCCACCATGGGGCATTTCACGATTCAAAAGGTATGAGGGCAAGTATAAATGCTGGTATGGCTATTGCAAAAGGGAAATATGTGATGAAGATAGACGAACACTGTATGATGGATCAGGGATATGATATTAAACTAATTGCCGATTGTGAAGATAATTGGGTTGTGATTCCACGCAGGTATAGATTATTAGCAGACACTTGGACTATTCAAGAAGATGGAAGACCACCAGTAGACTATATGTATATTTCTTATCCGTACAAAAGATTACATGATAAAACATGTGGATTATATGGGGAAGAATGGAAACGACCAGAACGAAATAATATATTAATAGATGATGTTATGTCTTGGCAGGGTTCTTGTTACTTTATGACCAAAAAGTGGTGGGACGCGATGATTGCGCCAATGGATGATGAAAATTATGGTCCATTTAATCATGAGGCCCAAGAGATAGGCAATAAGACATGGTTTGGTGGAGGTCGGTTAGTGGTCAATAAGAAAACTTGGTACGCTCATTTTCATAAGGGTAAAACAGGAAAGGGTTACGGATTTAATAATCTTCAATATGAAGAGTTTATGAAAAGCAAAGAAAAGGCACGTGTATATTGTATAGATTTTTGGACCAATAATAAGTGGGATAAACGAGTTCATGATTGGGATTGGTTTATAGATAAGTTTTGGCCAATACCAACATGGCCTAACAATTGGAGGGAACAAATAATTTTAGATAAACAAGAAAATGAAAAATAGACAAGCATTGGCTCGGCATTTTGCTAAATTGGGATATAGAGTTGGAGCAGAGATTGGGGTTTGTACTGGTTACTATTCTAATATTTTGTGTCAAACTATTCCAAATTTAAAATTGTACGACCTTGATCTGGAAAATATCAAAAAATACCGGGTTTTTTTAGCCAGATTTGTTAATAAACAAGGCTTACCTTTAAAAAGAATTACACAAAACTATCATTTGATTGCCTTGCGTTCCCTATTCAAATTTTTAGTCAAACGGGATATAAGAACTCTTGCTCCTGAAAAAATTGAGCTTCCCAAAGCGGAAAG
>JBBSXY010000098.1:0-1378 GCA_038045525.1 Nanobdellota archaeon
AAAATTAGAAAATGGATATGCCGATAGACATGCAGCATCAGCAAATGGGTTATGACAGAACTGCAACTATGTTCTCCCCTGAAGGAACCATCCTCCAGGTTGAATATGCGCAGAAGACGGTCAGGCTCGGAAGCTCGAGCATAGGAATGATTTGTGCAGACGGGGTTTTTCTTTTAGCTGACAAAAGAATGAAAGATAAGCTTGTAATCCAGAAATCCACAAACAAGGTTTATGAGATAGATTCCCATATAATTGCATGTGCGGCAGGAATAGTCTCTGATGCAAGGGTTCTCATAGAAAGAGGCCAACTGATTGCGCAGCAGCACAGGATTACTTACGATTCTCCCATAGAACCAGAACTCATAATAAAAGAGGTTTCAAACATTAAACAGCAGTTCACCCAGTATGGAGGAGCAAGGCCTTTCGGTGTTTCTCTGATGGTTGCGGGAATAAGGGCAAAAAAGCCAGAGCTTTACACCAGCGACATCACTGGAAATTATTTCTCTTATCATGCAAATGCGATAGGTGAAAATGAAGAAAAAATAAGGGAAAAACTGAGAGAAAACTACAAGCCTGAGTTAAACATCAAGAAAGGAGTTAAGCTTGCTTTAGATATCTTCAAGGAAATCCAGGGTAAAAACTTTGACTTGGAAAGGTTCGAGCTCGTGTACATAAAAAATGAAGAAGGACGACTCCATAGAGTGAAAGAAGAAGAATTGAAGGAGTTTGTCAAGTAATTATTATTAATATGGTTCAGACTACAGCAAGAATAAAGCAGAGCGGAAAACATTTTGAGATTATGGTTGATCTGGACAAGGCCCTTAAGTTCAAGAAAGGGCAGTCTTCAAGCACGGATTTTCTGGAATCAGAAAGTATTTTTACAGATTCAAAAAAAGGATTTCATGCTTCTGAAAAAGATCTTAAGGAAGCTTTTGGAACGGCAGACGCAGCAGAGGTCGCGAAAAAAATCGTGAAGTCCGGGGAAATTCTTCTCACTCAGGAATACAGAGACGGGGAAAAGGACAAAAAAATAAAACAAGTGATTGATTTTCTCGCCGTCAATGCATCTGACCCAAAAACAGGAATGCCCCACACTCCTGAAAGAATAAAAAATGCTCTGGAACAAGCTCAGGTAAACATAAAAAATACCCCTATAGAATCCCAAATAAGAGAAATTATTGAAAAAATAAGCCATATCCTTCCCATAAGGTTAAAGACAAAGAGGATAAGAATTCTGGTCCCTGCAATCCATACGGGAAGAGCTTACGGAATTTTCAGTCAGTATAAAGAAAGCGAAAACTGGCTTTCAAACGGCGACCTTGAAGCGATAGTCAATGTTCCTTCAGGATTGCTGATGGACTTTTATGAAAAATTAAAT
>JBBSXY010000099.1:0-1666 GCA_038045525.1 Nanobdellota archaeon
TTTATCTGCTTACAAAAAGATGTATCTGATAAGAGAAACTGAACAGCAGTTAGTAGACTTATACCTAAAAGAAAAAATTATGAGTTTTGTTCATTTTTATATTGGACAAGAAGCGGTCGCTGTAGGAGTGTGTGAGGCTCTTGATAAAGAAGATAGGGTAATGGGTAATCATAGGTCGCATGGACACTATCTAGCCAAAGGCGGTGATCTGAAAAGAATGATTTGTGAATTATTGGGAAAAGCTGAAGGTCTTGCAAAGGGAAAAGGGGGCTCTATGCATATGAGAGATAAGTCGGTCAATTTTATTGGATCCACTCCCATACTCGGCAGTATTGTGCCTTTGGCAAACGGTAGCGCTTTCGAACAGAAATACTCAAATAAAAAAAGCATCACCGCTACATTCTGTGGGGACGGCGCTTTTGAGGAGGGGGTGATATACGAAACACTTAACTTAGCCGCCCTTTTCAAACTTCCTTTTTTGTTAGTTGTGGAGAATAATCTTTTTTCTGTAAATAGCAAGATTAAGGATAGGAGATCAGTGAAGCACAATCCCCGAAAAATTGTTACTGGTTTTGGAGTTTCCTACTCGAAAGCCGATGGGAATGATTTTGTTGATGTGCACAATAAGGCAAAAAGCATAATTAAAAAAATAAAGAAAGGGGGTGGGCCGGCAGTTTTGGAATGCATAACGTATCGACACATGGCTCATAGCGCCCCCATTTTTGATGAAAATTATAGGGAAGAAGATACTTTGGAACAAAGAGTGGAAAAAGACTCAGTTAAAAAACTTCGCAATCTCCTTATTAATCAAGGATTATCAAATATTGAACTTCATAAAATTGAAGAAATGATAAAAAGTGAAGTACTTGAATCTATTGATTATGCTACCAAAGCTAAATTTCCAGAAGAGAAGGAATTATTCACCCATTTATATGAATGATAGAATTATAAAATATACAGAAGCACTAAAAGAAGCTACTGATCAAATAATGCAAGAAGATCAGAAGGTTTTTGTCATAGGTTTGGGTGTTTCTTATAAAAACGGAGCAGATGGTACTACTGCAGGTCTTAAAGATAAATATCCGGATCGGGTTTTTGATGTGCCGGTATCTGAAAATGGTTTTACTGGTATGGCGGTGGGAGCTGCCATAAGTGGATTAAGACCGATTGTCCATCATGGTAGGGTAGAATTTGCTCTATTGGCATCTGATCCTATATTTACTCAATCCTCTAAGTGGAATTATATGTTTGGAGGGGGTAATCCGGTCCCAATTGTTTTTAGAATAAATATTGGCAGGCAGTGGTGTACCGGACCACAACATTCCCAAGCTCTCTATTCTTTGTTTGGAAATGTACCCGGATTAAAAGTGGTCGTGCCTTCTACACCCAGAATGGCCAAGGGCTTGCTTTCATCAGCAATTAAAGAAAATAGTCCAGTAGTTTTACTCGAGCCAAGATGGTTATTTAATATCAAACAACATGTATCTCAAGAATTATTTTACGAACCTATAGATAAGGCAAGGATTGTAGAAGAGGGTAATCAATTAACATTAGTCTCATATGGAGACGGTGTTTTTTCTTGCATGGAAGCACTGGAATTGATTAAAGATAAAATTAGTGTTGAGTTGATAGATTTGGTATGTATAAACCCCATAGATTTTAATAC
>JBBSXY010000100.1:0-3359 GCA_038045525.1 Nanobdellota archaeon
CTAAAATGCTCGTAAGACAGGAATTGATAAGTAGGATTAAGGATTACTTTGATCTTAACATCTATGAGACAAAGGTCTGGCTGGCCCTGCTTGGAAAAGGCGTGGCTTCTGCTGGAGAGATTGCAGAAATTTCCCGTGTTCCCCGTTCAAGAACCTATGATGTTCTTGAGAGCCTGGAAAAGAAAGGCTTCACAATCATAAAACTCGGGAAGCCTGTAAAATACCTCGGAATAAAGCCGCACATGATTATTGAAAAACTTAAAAATAATGTCAGATCAGATGCTGAAGAAAGGATAATCAGCCTTTCCAATATAAAAACCTCTGAAGAATTCGTTAAACTTGAAAAACTTTACAGAGAAGGGCTGAACCCTGTAGAACACAAAGACCTATCTGTAGCCATAAAAGGAAGGTCAAACATATCTAATTATCTGAAAGAAATCCTGCAGAAAGCTTCTAAGGAAGTAATAATCTGCACAAATGCCGGGGAAATAAACTTTAAACTCAAACTTTTCCAGCAAACTCTTGAAGACCTTAACAAAAATAACATCAAGATTAAGCTCGCCCTATCCGGCGATGAAAAGCTGATAAAGAAGATTGAAAAAGTCCTTGGAACAAAAATAAAGAAAGTAGATGTTGATGCCAAATTCTTCATAGTTGATAAAAAAGAAATACTTTTCTATCTGTCAAAAAACAGCGACCCTAATGATACTGCAATCTGGCTTAACTCTGAGTTCTTTTCCCAGGCATTTGCAACGCTCTTTGAGAGGGCTATTGGGGGAGAAAAATGACACAAACAGAGAAAAAACTTCCAGCATTTATTCCACAAGTTGGTTTTATGGAAGGAGATTTCGGAGAAGCTTTTCTTAAAGAATACAATGAAAGAGCAAGAGCTGATTACAATGGAAACTCTTCATTAAATGTTCTTAGTTACAGAGATGGTGTTGTAAAAGGTTCTAATCCATTTGCAGTTGTTCTTGCGAACCAGATTCTCAGACAGGAAGGATTAAGAACAGCAACACAGGCTGACCTTGAAAAAGCTTTAAGAACTTGCGCTTTGAATTTAAGCGGATTTTACGAAGATACTGGCCTTGTTTTAAGAAGTGAAGATAATCATAACACTTATTTGGCTAAAGATTTGATGAACCAAGTTAAGAGAAGAAACAAGAAGCAGAAACTTCCGGTAATGATTCCTTTAACAGGGCTTGAATTAAAAACAGATTCAAACTCCCCTCATGGCCTGACTTTCAACTTGCCAGAAAGTGCAGAGGTAATTTATGCTCCAATATTGAACAAACCTGGGAACTTTAATTCAGAAGATATTGATGCAATAACAGGACTTCCAAAACAAACCGGAAAAGGCAATAGAAATCTTTATACCAGAGATTCTGGTTTGTCCGGGTTGTACTTGGCCAGTAACCTCAACCTGAACTCCGGCGATGTCAGCTTGGCTTCCTCTGATGTCAATAGCAGGATAGTTGTTGTAAGTGAAATAAATAAACAAAACTAGAATGATGCCTGCAAAGCTCATAGAAATTAGGTTAGAAAACAGGGTTCATGATTTAACGAGCTTATTGTCTGATAAATCAGAACTAACAATTGGAAGAAGAGATTTCACACCAGGTGCCGAACAGGCAGACATTCTTTTGGGCGAAAATGAAAAAGGAGAACCAAATGCAGCTGTATTTGGCATCCATGGAATCTCAAGGAGGCAGGCTGTAATAGGTTATGACCCCAAAGAAAATAGTTATTACATCAAAGATTGCTCGACCCACGGAACCACAAAAATAAATGATGAACTTTTAAACAAAGGTGAAAGAAGAACCCTCGAAAGAGAGGTTAAATTATTTTTCGGAAAATGGAATTACGGTCCTGTTACCTTTGTGCAGGATTTCTAAGCACTCTCTAGCTTGCTGATGCTCATTTCTCTTAGTTTTTTTATATTTTTCTTTTTCCATAATTGAGCAAAAGATTTCAGTGATAAGTTATTTTTTTCTTTTGAATAAAACCTCCTATTTTTGGTAAAGACCGTTCTATGTGCTGATTTAAATCTGGCAACATTATTTTTATCATCTATTTTTGGTCCCTGAACAAGAATCCAGGGCTTTCTTTTAACAGAAAAGAAACACAGGGCGCTTTTCCCGTCTTTGTATTCGAAGCCGCTTTCCTTAATATCATAAAATTTTTCCAGCTCGCTCCTCAAATGCCTGTAAAACTTCAGCAACTTGCTTCCAGCAATATCTCCTTCCTGTTTGTTGGTTGTTGTTTTTAGTGAGGCAAAATCATAACCTTTACCATCAGCCAATTTTTTCTTTTCTTTCACATTGAAACTCTTCTTGATAAAAAATTCTTTTTCTGGTTTCTTCAAAAAATCCTTGCACTCGTTCTGGAAATTTTCGAGTGTTTCACGGGAAAGCGCAGCCAGGACATTTCTCTGCCTGTGGGTAGGATCTATGAGGACTATCGGTGACTTTAGTTTTGCTTCATTAAGGTCCATTAAGACCCTGCCCCTATTTTTATGATGCTTTTCAATATCTATGACAATTTTATTGTTAAAATCAGTGTTCATTTTGGCAATTTCCTTTATCAGCCTTAAAAAGCTCTTATAATGGTATATCAATAATTCCAGGCCATACCCTGAAAATCCGCTGACATAAGACTCTGCACCATAGGCATTGTTTGCATAGCAGAAAGCCTTCGCCAGCATTATTTCGTCAAGGAGTTTTTGGCTTTTTATTTTCTTTTTGATATAATTCACGTGGGAATAAGAAAGGTCTGTGACGTTCTCCGCTTCTCTTGGGTTTGTAATCCTTCTTACGGGAACAATCTCAAAAAAAAGATTCCCTCCTGCCTTTATCCTGAAATAATCCCTGGAGCCGTGGATTCTTGTATTTTTTATTCCGGCAATGGCCTTTTCTGCAATGTCTGAAAGCGCCTCATTCTTGTATTTTTTGTCAAACCTTAAGAAGACGTCTATGTCATAGTGGTCTTTTCTTATTAGTGTTCCCTTTGCCGTGCTCCCTCCGACAAAAACTTCTGCATTTATCTTCCTGTTTTGTATGTTTCTTTTGATTTTTTCCCTGTAAATTGAGAGGGTTTTTTCTATGTACTTGAGTTCTTTTTCAGATGGCTTTATTTCCGTGAGAACTTCTTTTAAGATAGAGTTTATTTTGACCATGTTTTAAAATAAGCGAAAATAGTTTATTAATTTAACATTAGTTTAACAACAGGGTTTTTGCTAATAGAAATATGGCAAATTCTGCCCGCTAATTCTTCCTTTTTTTAGGGTTTTTTATCAGGTCTTTTACGCTCCCTTTCAATGTGGATGCCAGGTCTATTATGTATTTTCCCTCTTCCAGCTT
>JBBSXY010000101.1:0-12529 GCA_038045525.1 Nanobdellota archaeon
ATCATTGAAACTATTAAACTGAATATAAAAGGAAAATAGAGAAATATTTTTAAAGTTGTTTTATCTATTTAGAGAATGGGCGCTGGAGAAAAAATAGTGGGTCTTATTCTGCTTTTTGTTGGTGGATGGTTAATTTATCAACTTTTTTCAGGGGGAGATACATTTCTAAATTTTGGGGACACATTAATAGGGTATGGTGTTGGAGCAATACTTGCTTTAATCGGGTTATATATGTTTTTTAGAAAATCAAGCCAGTGGCCCTATCACCAATAATTCTTAATATTCTAATCAGAATATCTAACTCTGCAAGATATACATCTCGCAGGCAAAAAATTTTTATAAAGAAATTGAAATTTCTAAGCCTTTTTGAATTTTGCAACAAGCTCTATGTAGTCTTCCTGGCCCAGAAACATAGACCTGCAGCAGAACCTTTCCAGACCTAGTTCATCAAGAACTTTCTTTTGTTTTTCTCCGCGAGCAACTCGCTTTTTGTATTCTTCCCATAAATGGCCTATGGGTTTTCCACAACTGAAGCAACGCACTGGTATTATAATTTTATTTTCCTCCTAAAGGTTTAACAATAAATACTTGTTTTGGGTAATTTTTAGAGTAAACATGTCCTAATTTTTCCAAAACCCTTAATTGAGCATAAACTTTCTTCTTTTTTAAAGCTTTTGCTAGTTCTTTATTTGTTATTCCGGGGTTATTTTCTATTACCTTCAAAGTTTCTATTACCTTCAAAATTTGTAAAAATCTTTGCTCTAAAATAGTAATAACTCAAGAAGGTTATTTTTAAAACTTACCTTTTCGAAAAAATATAGAAAAGTTCTTAAAGAAACCAGTTAAGGAAGAAATATGGAAAGCAGCCACATAATTGAACTTAGAAATGTTTCAAAGTATTACCACATGGGAGAAGAAACCATAAAGGCGATAGATGGTGTTAACATTTCAATAGAAAGGGGAGACTTTGTTGCCATAATGGGGCCTTCTGGCTCTGGAAAAAGCACAGGAATGAACCTCACAGGAAGCCTTGACCTTGCTACCCACGGAGAAATTTTTCTTGACAGCCAAGATATAGAACATCTTTCAGAGTCAGAACTTGCGCAGATTCGTGGGAAAAAAATAGGTTTTATTTTCCAGCAGTTTAATCTTGTTCCAACACTCACGGCAAAGGGAAATGTTATGCTTCCAATGCTTTTCCAGGGAACAGACAGGCAGGAAAGAGAAGAAAGAGCAGAAAAACTTCTTGAAATGGTAGACTTGAAAGACAGAATGAACCATTATCCGAATCAGCTTTCAGGAGGACAACAACAAAGAGTTGCTATAGCAAGAAGCCTTGCGAATGATCCTGAAGTCATACTTGCGGACGAGCCAACAGGAAACCTTGATTCAAAGACAGAAATAAAAATACTGGACTTCCTCGTAAATCTTAATTCTGAAGGAAAGACAGTGATAATAGTCACGCATGCCCCCGAAATAGCGGAAAAATATGCCAGGACAATTTATTGGCTTAGAGATGGCAAAATAGAAAAAGTAACTAAAAAAGTTAAAGGCAGGTGGAAAGTAGTAAGAAATATGTAAACTGTTTTAACTTTATAAGAGTTACACGCAGAAAGATTTATAAGTTAAAGGTCTTATGGGTTTTTTGTGAAAATAAAATCAAAATGACTACACAAAAAACACAACTAAGCAAGTTTCTCATTGGAATGGCTCTCGCAGTATTTGCCATAAACTTCATATCTGCAGTCGTAGTGGATGCAGATTACATTACTCTGTATCCTGGAGAAGAGGGCAGAGTTTCTGTTAATATAGAGAACAACGAAAACTTTGACATAGAAGATATTTCCATCGCACTTGATCTAAGTGAAGTACCCTTTACTTCTGTGGGAAGCTCTGTAAGAGACATAGATGACCTCAATGAAGATGACGAGGATTCCGTAACTTTTACATTAAGACCTTCAACAGATGCTGTTCCGGGGGACTATGACATTCCTTACATAATAAAATATGTCAACGCAGAAGATACTGCAAAGGACTTCGAGGAAGAGGGAAGCTTTGGTATAAGAGTCAGTGCAAAAACAGACTTGGATTTTTCGGCAGAAACGAGGGATACTGCGATTGTTGGAAAAGAGGGGCAAATTTCCATTGAAATTGTAAATCGCGGCCTCGGAGAAGTAAAATCTATTTCTGTTCAGATTTTTCTACAGGGGGTTGAGCTTCTTTCCGCAGACAAAGTCTTTGTTGGAACAGTTGATTCAGATGATTCAGATATTGCTGTTTTTGATGTGATTTACAGAACAGCAAATCCAACATTACAGGCAAAGGTAAATTACAAGGATTTTGACAATAACGAAAAAGAAGAAACAGTCAATCTTCCTTTGAGGGTTTACACAGAGGAGCAGGCATTGCAGCTTGGACTTGTAAATAAAAGCAGAACAACGCTTTATATTGCGATAGCAGTTGCCTTGCTGATTTTGTGGTATATTTGGAGAAAAATAAGAAAAAGAAACAGGCAGAAAGAAAAGGAAAAGATGGCGGTGGGGTAAGCTCTCATGCTCAGAGATTATTTCTTGATGGCAATAAACAGCATACGTCATAGAAAATTAAGGTCATGGCTGACAGTTATAGGAATAATCATCGGCGTTGCTGCAATCATTTCTCTTTTGACTGTATCAAGAAGCCTGGAAAGCACAATAGAATCGCAATTCGAGCAGTTTGGAGCCAATAGAATAATCATAAGCCCAAAAGGATTCCAGGGCCCCGGAACAAGCTCAGAGGGTTTAACAACAAATGATCTTAAAACTGTGAAGCAAATATCCGGATTCAAGTATGTTATTCCAGGGTTGTTTGTTTCTACAGAAGTAAAATATAAAGACGAAGTCGGATTTACTTTAATTAGCGGAATTCCTGCCGAGAACTTTGAAGAATTTTTTCTGGATTCAGGGGTAGAGATAAAAGAGGGGAGGTTTATTGAAAAAGGCGATAGGTTTGAAGCTGTTGTCGGGTCAAGGGTTGTAGAGGATATGTTTGATAGTCCGCTAAAACTTGGAAGTAAAATAGAAGTAAAGGGTAAAGAATTCAGAATTGTTGGGATATTGAAGGAAATAGGAAATTCCCAGGATGACAATCAGATTAACATTCCCTTGGAAACAGCTCGTGAAATTTTCAACAAAACAGATGATGTTGATGCCATAATTGCACAGGTCAAGTCCCCTGATGATATTCCTACACTGCAAGAAAAGATAGAAAAAGAGTTGGAGGAGGAGAGAGATGACACAAATTTCCAGGTTGTTACTGCTACACAGATTCTTGAACAGATTAATGAAATTCTTGGAATCATACAATTTGTCTTGATTGGAATTGCAGCCATTTCTCTGGTTGTTGGAGGTATAGGAATAATGAATTCTATGTATACTTCTGTCCTTGAAAGAACAAAAGACATAGGAATAATGAAGGCTATAGGGGCAAAGAATCTGGACATTTTTGAAATATTTATGATAGAATCGGGTTTAATTGGTTTAGTCGGTGGCTTATTCGGAACGACATTAGGAAGTTTTGTGGCTGTTATAATAGGGGAATTTTCAAAGAACGCAGGATTTTTGCTAAACATAACAATTGAACCCTTGGTTTTAGCTTTTGGTTTGCTCTTTTCTTTTGTAGCGGGAATTATTTCAGGGGTTTTACCGGCAATGCAGGCTGCAAGACTAAAACCAGCAGATGCACTGCGTTACGAGTAAACTAGGTATTATATTTCAGAATTAACCTCTCTAACTTCTGTATAACAAATTTCCCAAGCCTATTCCGCCTGTAGCGTCTCTGCTATAGACTCTTTCTTTTTTTCCATCTTTAGAATGCAATACAATCTTAAAACCTGCTGTTGGAATTTCGAGGGCATCTCTTGCAGGATATGAATATAAACCAAGCTCTATCTCTAATCTGTCTCCTTCATGAAGCTGGGCATGTAACCCCCTATAAACTTCTAAAAAATCTCGTTGCTTGGTCTCATTTCCCAAAAAGTGAGTTATCCAATTAACATCTTTAACTGTGTCTTCTAATCTTCCTCTGGCTTCTTCTTCAGAAATCTCCGGCATTTAGGTATGATTAAATGCAGTTTATTAAAGATTATTGTGATGGAAAAACAAGAAAAATTTAAAAACTGCGTTTCTCTTTTAACATGACTAAATGTAAAAAGGTGACAAAATGGTCAGAAAATGCATCTATTGCGGAAAAGAAGTGCATGAAGACAGCGTGATAGACTTCTGCGAGAGATGTGGAGTCGGGGTTTGGGGCAAGAAGATGTTCAATACAATAGTAAAGAATATGGAAGAAGCAAGGGAAAAAGACGATTTAGTTTCAACAAATACCATAGGAATCCAAAAACTGGAAAAATTAGGATACAGGGGATTTTAAGTCCTTATTCTTAGAGATAGGTTTTTAAAGAGAATATTTCTTGAGTAAATTATGGCCAAAAGAAAGAAGATAAGAACCCGAGGAAAAATCCAGCTCAGCAGGTATTTCCAAAACCTGAAAGAGGGAGACAACGTCTCCATCGTGAGAGATCTTTCCGTGGAATTTAACTTCCCAGAAAGGATGCAGGGAAGGACAGGAATAGTGGCTGAAAAACGTGGAAGAGCCTATGTTGTGAAAATCATGGACCACGATAAAGAAAAAAAATTTATAATAGAACCTATCCATCTGAAAAAGATAGCGAGGTAAAATGATAATACATAGAAAGCCATTGAGTATGGCAGAAGCTTTAGGGTATGTAGAAGATGAAAAAGATAGCGAAGCTGATATCAAGAAATTAATAAAAAAATTCGTGAAATTAAATCCCGAGGCAGCAATAAAATTGAGAGAAAAACTTTCGTCTTTAGGGCTTTTAAAATTAAAGCAGGACTCTATTTCAAAAGTAATTGATACTATGCCTGAAAATCAAGAAAATCTAAATAAAATATTTACAGACGTTGTTCTGGACGAGGATGAATCAAAAAAGATTCTTGACGCAACTAACGAATTCAGGTAACCACTATGGAAAAAGAAGAATATGCAATAGTCTTAGAATATCTTCCAAACGGATATCCTTTGGAGAGAAAAACCATGCCTATAGTACAGGCTATAGGGGAGATCAACATGACCCTTCTGGAGCTGGTTCCTCGGAGAGGGGTTTCTGTGGAAATAGGGGAGAGGATTTACATAGGTGAAGGGAAGAGAGACAAGATATATTATATTCTAGGAAGGCTCCATAAGGAAAAACTTACAGAGGTCGCGAAGTCACAGCTGCAGGAATTCATCGAAAAAACAGTCACGAAAAAAGAAAAGAAATTTGTTGATTTTTTTAATAAATCTGAAGCGATAAACAAAAGGATTCATCAGATAGAGCTTCTTCCAGGATTCGGAAAAAAACACACTCAGGAAATTCTAAAACATAGAAAGGAGAAACCTTTTGAAAGTTTAGAGGACATGAAAAAAAGGATACAGAATCTTCCGGATCCGGAAAAGGCTATAGAAAAAAGGATTTTGCAAGAACTAACGGAATTCCAGAGATACAGGTTATTTACTGATTAAAAAATGGAACAAAAACAAACAGAGCGGGAAAAGTATGAAGAAAAACTGGTAAGAATACACTCGGAAGACATAAAGGGGAGCATGAAAGTTTATGCTGGCCTTACAAAGATAAAGGGAATTTCCTGGGCAATGGCAAACGCTGTCTGTAAGGCACTTGGTCTAGACGGGAGCAGGAAGATAGGTTCCCTAAGCCCTGAAGAAATAAAAAAAATATCAGAATTCATCAGGAATCCTCGGATTCCTAGTTATCTTTTAAACAGAAGAAAAGATTTTGAAACCGGGCAGGACAAGCATCTCTCAGGAAGCAATCTCGAGCTTCAGAAAGAGTTTGATATAAAAAGGCTGAAGAAAATAAAGAGTTACCGTGGTATTCGGCATGCCGCAGGCCAACCTGTGAGGGGACAGAGGACCAAGAGCCATTTTAGAACAAACAGGCCAAAGGGAGCTGGAATTAAAAGTAAAGGGAAAAAGACAGGAAAAGAGGAGAGGCATTTCAAATGAAACGAAAACATAAGAGTTATTCCAGACCAAAAAGGCCTTTTGACAAGATAAGGATAGAAAAAGAGGTAATGATAAAAGAAGAATATGGCCTGAAAAATAAGACAGAAATCTGGAAAGCAGACTCATGGATAAAATCAATAAGGAAAAAGGCAAAAAAATTGATTTCGAGCGGTCATGAAAAACAAAAAGCGCTCTTTGAAAGGCTTAAAAAAATAGGATTCAAAGCAGATTCTATATCAGATGTTCTTTCTCTAGAAAAAAAAGATTATCTGAACAGAAGGTTGCAAACCATTGTATTCAAAAAAAGGCTCGCACAAAGTCAGAAACATGCGAGGCAGATGATAGTTCACAAAAAAATTCTTGTCAATGGAAGGGTGGTCAATAGCCCCTCATATCTTGTCCCTGTTGAATTCGAGGAAAAAATTTCCGTGAAGCAAGGCCCAAAAACAGTTGATGAAGAAGAACATAAAAATGAGTAAAGAAGAAATGGATAAACTGAAAAAAGAAACTGAAGATACCGAAAAGAAAGAATTTATGGAAGAAGATACTGGGAGTTCCGAAGAACCTATTGAAGAAACAAAGGAAGCTTTGAGCGAAAAGAAAGAAGAGACAGAAGGAAAAAGAGAGAGGGAAAAAGAGAACGGGAAGGCAGAAGCTGTCGTGAACATATATACTTCTTTCAATAACACAATTGTTCATGTTACAGACATGTCTGGAAAAACTCTTTCCAAAGTTACAGGCGGAATGGTCACCAAATACGGAAGACTGAAGGCAAATCCCACCATTGCAATGTTTATTGCAAAAAGGGTTTCTGAACAGCTAAAAGAAATAGGTGTCGGAAACCTATATTTCAGGATAAGAGCAAAGACTAGAAATCCTGCCCCGGGACCTGGCACAAATGCGATAATAAAAAGCCTTTCCAGGGAGGGATTTAAAATTTTGAACATACTTGACACTACAAGATTTCCTCGCGGTGGCCCCAAGAAAAAAGGAGGCAGGAGAGGAAGGCGCCCATAAATTTCCTGCGTTAGGTTTAAATACAAAGATTAAAATGTTAATGCAAATAAAAGCCAATGTTAATGATAAATCAGCAGTTGGCATTAACAATTAAAGCTGTTAACAACTCAAATTAAAAAATGAAACTGATAGAAAAAACAAAAGACCAGCTTGTTTTTGCTGCAGAAATGTACGAAAGCGTCGCAAATGCCATAAGGAGATATATAGGCCAAATTCCCGTAATTGCTGTCGATGAGCTTGAAATATCAAGAAACGATTCTCCATTATACGATGAAACAATCGCACACAGGGTTGGTCTTATTCCTTTGAAGGCTGGAAAAACTGCAGAAAAAGGGAAGCTCAAACTGGATATCAAAAGAGAAGGGACTGTTTATTCAGGAGACATAAAAGGAAATCCTGAACCAGTCTACAAAAATATTCCTATAACCACCCTTGACAAAGGGCAGGAGCTCCAGTTCATAGCCAGCGTCAGATTCGGGAGAGGAGCAGAGCATGCTAAGTTTTCTCCCGGCTTGATGTTTTACAGAAACTCTGCAGAAATAACCATGGATAAGGAATTTCTTGAAGAAGTAAGGAAAGTTCTTCCCGATACAGAAATAAAGGAGAAGGGAAGCAAGATAACAATCCTAGACAACAAAAAAAAGGAAGTTACAGATGTGTGTGAGGGCATAGCAAACAAAAAAAAGAAAAAGGCAGAGGTCTCTTATGGAAAAGAACTGATAATAAGCCTTGAATCTTTCGGACAGATGGATGCTAAAGATATCTTTAGCGAGTCTATAGACTCTCTTAGAAAAGATCTGACTTCTGTGGCAAAGGCTGTTGAAAAGGCTTAGATATTTTAGGGGACTTTGATAAGATAGTTTTCTATACTAAGATTTTTTATCTTTATGCAGTTCTATTTCTCAATTAAATGCGGGAAGAAGGATTCGAACCTTCGCAGGCACTAAGCCACAACGTCCTTAGCGTTGCCCGTTTGACCGCTCCGGCATTCCCGCGTAAAAATAACACTTTTCACGCATATAAAAAACTTTATAAATATCCAAAAGCTTCAGTTTTTGCCTGCGAGTTAATCGCGTTAGCAGGAAGATTAATTTCTTCTTGTAGACTAAATTTTAAGATGAAATCGAAAACAAAGATAGAAAAGCAATCCTGGAAAAAGAACAATCCTTTCTTGGTAGAAACTATAAGGGCTGCCAAGAAAACCGGCTCTGATTTCTGGCTGCGAGTTGCAGGAATTCTCTCTGGACCGAGAAGAAGCAAAACAGAGATAAATCTTAACGAGATTGAAAAATCTACAAAAGAGGGGGATTCTGTGGTTTTTCCCGGGAAAATTCTGTCTCAGGGAGAAATAAGCAAGAAAATAGCTGTGATTGCCTTTGGTTTTTCCGAAAAGGCCAGGGAAAAACTATTAAAAAACAAGTCGCATGTTTTAAGTATACTTGAAGAAATTAAAAAAAACCCTGAAGCAAAGGGGCTCAGGATATTAACAAGATAAGAAAATGAAAGTAATCAACGGAGAAAACGCTGTTTTGGGAAGGCTTGCAAGTTATTCTGCAAAGGAATCCCTTAAAGGAGAAGAAATAGTTATTTTGAATTGCGAGAAGGTTATAATAACAGGAAACAAGAGTGATATAAGGGAAAAATTTGAGGCTAAGAGAAGAAGAATTGGCAGCGGGCAAAAAGGCCCGAAGCATTCGAGGCTCGCGCACCTCATAGTAAAGAGAGCTATAAGAGGCATGCTTTCCCACAAATCAGGAAGAGGAAAAGAGGCACTCGGAAGGATAAGATGTTATGAGGGAGTTCCTGAAGAATTCAAAGATGCAAAGAAGATAGTGGGCAGCAAGGAAAAGAAATCAAAATTCATACATGTTGAAGAAATAACAAAATGATTCAGAAATAATGATAAAATGCTCAAAAGAATAATAACATCAGGAAAAAGAAAAACAGCGGTGGCGAGAGCAATCACGACTGAGGGTCACGGAAAGATCACAATAAACGGGAAACCTTATGAAACTCTCAAGATTTTTGACAGGCTAAAAATAGAGGAGCCGGTAAGAATAGCGAAAAATATTCTAGGAAAAATTGATTTTAACATAGAAGTAAAAGCCAAAGGTGGTGGAGAAAAAGGCCAGATAGAGGCGGCAAGATTGTCAATTGCCAGAGCGATGATAAAATTTACAGAAAACAAGGAACTAGAAAAAGCATTTCTGGATTATGACAGAAATCTCCTGGTTGCAGACGTGAGAAGAAAGGAAGCTTACAAGCCGGGAGACAGCAAAGCAAGAAGAAAGAGGCAAACATCTTACAGATAAAATATGAAAAGAAACAGAAAAAAACAAAGAAAGAAAAGAAGCCTTGATGAGAATTTTAGTTCTCATAGTTTCGGGGGCAATTCTTGGTATATGGAGGTTTTTCATATATCTAATTGTTTTTGTGCATCTTGTCTATGTTCTCATTGCTGGGAAAAGGATGAAAGATTTTGCCGTCTGGGGAGAAACATGGAACACCCAATGGTACATATTCCAGAAATACATAATCTTCCTAGATAACAGAAGGCCTTTTCCTTTTAGAAAACTGGAAAAAAACCTGGATGAATTTGAAAAATAGTTATTACTATTTTACTCCGAGCTTTTCTAGCTTGTTCTGAACGTGATTGAATAGCGTTGAGGAAACAAGCGGCTGGTGTTTTCCCTCAAAAATCTGGTTGTTGAATTTTATTTTTCCTATATAAGTAAAATTCTTCAGTATTTTTTTAAGTCCGTTCACAGATAGTTTATGCTTTTCCGAGATTTTCCTTAAGCTTACTTTTTCGTTGAGGAATTCCTCAAATATTTCCTCTATTTCTTTGAAATTCTCGGCAGGAATAAGTTTTCCATCCTGTATTTTGTATCCAAATGGCGCCCTTGACATAAGATTCCCCTTTATTGCTTCTTTCATCATCCCCCGTTTTTGGCTATTCTTTATTTCTTTCAATCTTTCAATTTCGCCTTTCAAAATTTCGTTTTCATTTCTCAATCTTTCCAGTTCTTCCATCAAAAACAAAAGATAGTTAACTTTATAAAATTGGTACTATTCCTAGACAAAGGATAAGAGTGTTAGGTCAATGGTTAAGAGAATTTACGTTGGAAATCTGCCTTGGAGCATTACAAAAATAAGGCTTGAGGAACTTTTTTCTTCTTTTGGAGAAGTTGAGGATGCATTGGTCATATCTGACAAATATACTGGAAGATCCAGGGGATTTGGATTCATCACATTTAAGAAAGACGGAGATGCGGACAAGGCCATAAGTGAAATGAACGAAAAAGAAGTTGAAGGAAGAACTCTAGTCGTGAAGGAAGCCAGGCCTCTTGAAAAGGAAAAAGAAAGAAGCCAGGAAGAAAGTCATTTTGAAGAAAAAATACCCGTAGGAAGAGACAAGCATTCTAGTGAAAGAGAACATAAAGAAAGAGGAAGGAAGAAACGTAAAAAGCCTGAAGAAAAAATTGAATAGGAATTTTAAAATAGAATCTGTCTTAATATAAATTAGCAAGATATGTCTGGTATTCAAGATATAAAAGAATTCCGGGAGAATTTCTTATATCTTTATGCAGGGCATTCTCCTTCAGTATAGTATAAAACATTTCCATCCATGCATGCAAAGCACGAATTTCCAAAAGTCTGGGCGCACGGATACCTTATGCATTGTATTTTTTCAGGATCAAACCAGCCGCAAACGGGCTGGTAAATTTTTATGCAGGCTTCTGCCTCCCTGTCTTCTGGTCTGCAGAAAATCTGTCCATTGTTTATTTGTTCAACAAAAACTCTTCCATCGGGAGTCCTGCATTGCCTTGGATAGCTTTCCATCACAGGGTATCCTGCAGCTGCGCATTCTTCAAAATTTTTGGTTGTTAAACCACCATTACTGTAACTCAAAGAGGGAACATAATATAGAATAATTATTAGCAAAACTATCAAGATTAAAGCTAATGCAATAAATTTTCTTTTATTTTTGATCATAAAAATAGCAGGTCAAAATTTATAGAGATATTTTTTTAAATCAATTTTTCCATTAACAATCTTTATTCCTTCTTTCCTCAGCATAGAAATTTTCTTCCTTGTTCCTGACGCAAAACCGCCGACTTCTCCGCTTGACTTGACAACCCTGTGACATGCAACACCAGGAGCATATGGATTTTTGTTCATCGCATTTCCAACAGCACGGTACGCCTTGGTTTTCAAAACTCTGGCAACTTCCTTGTATGTGGTAACTTTTCCTCGAGGAACCTTTCTAAGAAGTTTGTAGCACTTCTGACTAAAAGAATATTTCATAATTTCTATAAAATATAAGAACAGGAGATTTTTAAGAGTTTTGGAAAATAATTCTCGGGAAAATTTATATAGAGGGCATTTTCTCTTGTATGATGAAAAAACCTGAATCTTATTGGAAGGGAAAACTTTCTCGTGAGAGATACCATATTTTAAGGGAAAGGGGTACGGAGATGCCCACAACAGGAGATCTCCTTTACAACGAAAAAAGCGGAATGTACATGTGTGGGGCATGCAGAGCTCCGCTTTTTTCCTCAAGGCATAAGTTTGAATCGGGAACAGGCTGGCCAAGTTTTTACGATATACCAAAGAAAGAAAGCATAAAACTTGAAAGAGACTTCAGCCACGGGATGCTAAGGACAGAAGTCATTTGTTCCAGATGTAAAAGCCATTTAGGGCATGTTTTTGAGGAAGAAAAAACAGAAAAATGCCCTACGGGAAAAAGATACTGCATAAACTCCCTGGCTTTGGATTTCAAGGAAAGAAAAGCAAAATAAAATGGGTACAGAAATTGCAACATTTGCTGCGGGATGCTTTTGGTATATGGAGGAAGTTTTTGATAAAACTCCTGGGGTAATCTCTACAAGAGTGGGTTATATCGGGGGAAAAAAGCCAAGCCCTACTTATGCAAATGTCTGCTCTGGAATAACAGGACATGTTGAATCTGTAGAAGTAGCTTTCAATCCTGCAAAGGTTTCATATGAAAAACTTCTCGGTGTTTTCTGGAACATTCATGATCCGACAACAAAAGACAGGCAGGGGCCAGATGTGGGAAGCCAGTACAACCCTATAATTTTTTACCATAGCGAAAAACAGAGGAAAGCAGCAGCAGAATCAAGAGCAGAGATACAGAGGAGCATAGAAAGAAAAATTGTTACAAAGATTAAGAAGGTCTCTAAATTCTGGCCTGCAGAAGAATATCATCAGAAATATTACAAGAAACAAAAAAATTTTTAAAGTGTTTCGCCAAATTTCACAGAAACACACCATCTCTCCTTGTAAATTAAGGATATGTGGGTATTTGGGAGTGATAAAAATTGAAAAGGTATTTATAGGACTATAAATTTTTCATGGCATGAAAAGAGGGGAAACATCGGGAATAAGTGACACGGTTTGGCTGGCAACCTCAAAATCCCTGAAA
>JBBSXY010000102.1:0-1491 GCA_038045525.1 Nanobdellota archaeon
TAAGCAATGTTTTTTAATTCTCTTTCGTTGATATAAACCATAACATTTATAACTACAAAATTTCTTTCCTTGCTTGAGTCTTTTATTACAGATTAAACATTTCATTTATTACCTCTCTAAATAAAAAGGGCTTCGTTCAGCGTTGTGAGCAGAAAACAGAATGTTTCTGACGCTTACTAAAAGCCCATTTTGGCAATAAAAAATCTGTTCCCGCTCACAAAATAAGTATATCATTTTATTTGGTTTTGTCAAGTTATCGGTAAAACCAATGATTATTATGTTTAAAAGTCAATATCTTGCACCATTTAAAAACGGGTTCGGTTTTATGATTACGGAAATACAAAGCCCCGTCCGTAATATCCTTCAATTTCATTATATCCCTGGCCAGTCTGTCTGCTATTAGTTTGACTTGATGATACAGCTTTATTCTGTTCTTGGCTGTCAATCCGTAAAACTGATTTTTGGCGGTTACAATTTGATATGGAGTTTTGTGCTGGGCTCGGGCACGATTGGCGATTACACAGGCGACCGCTCTTAAGCCGCGCTCGCCCTCGCCTGCCGCTTCTGCCGCGATAACCTCGGCTATAATCTGCTCCTGGCTTTCTGCCCTGGCCAGAGAGGCGCAGAGCAGAGCGATCAGGAGAGTCATCGCGGCCACGGCGGGGATAAAATAGCGGGGATTTGGTAAGTTAGGCATTGGCGGTTTCCTCCATAGCTTCTGCCACGGCTTTTCTGAGTATTCCCGGGTCAATGTCTTCCTTTTTATACCCTAAAGCGTTTATTGCGTCTGATGTATCACCAGTAATACAGTATTCGTGATTTTTTAATTCATACACCAGGGAGTCAAAAAGGAATTTTTCTTCTTGTTTCCTGGTTTTCTTTTCTTCATCGTGGCGTCTAAACATAGCGTGGAAACCCGCGCTTCTATCCTTGCGGATATACCCGCCACTACCTAAAGAGGATATTTGCTTTGTATCATCATTTGCATCTTCAATGGACAGCCCAATTTTTTTCATACCTTCGGCGAATTGTTCATTGTTGAAGGCGAAAAAGATACCCTCAAAGTCATTTAATTCTTTGGCTTGTCTTACTTTTAGGTCTACATAACTTTCCATTTTTTAATCCTCCGGTTATTGGTTGAGTTTATCTTGTTTCTATTGTATATTCTGGCTTGCAGATTGAAACTAAATCAAAAAATTCTCCCTTATGAATGATATTTTCTCTGGCATAGCTCACGGCCTCATCCAAAGTCTGAAAGGTTTTTCCATTCCAGGATTTTCCTGAAAACTCTTCTACAAAATCAAAATAATGGTTATTATGCTTTGGGTATTCAATTACTTTTAATTTTAACATTTTTTCTCCTCACCACTCATTGGTGCCGGCCTATCATATGTCTTATTTAATTTCTCCAAATTTACAATCTTTCAAATCTTCTCTATAGAATTCATAGTGTTCTTTACAGAGAAGCACTTTTCCTGCTACTCTCTTAGC
>JBBSXY010000103.1:0-6154 GCA_038045525.1 Nanobdellota archaeon
GCCAAAAAGTCCCATTTTTTCTATATATATTTTGAGATATATATAAAATACAATACAGGTTTAAAAACTTATTTACCAGTTAACCGAAAGGTATTTATTTGAACCTAATTTAATGATAAAATGTTAAAAAATTTGCTAAAAGAAGTGATCTCCTTGGTCGCCGGAAAACAGGCTGAGGACATAATAAATATTCTTGATACACAAAAGTATATCAATGAATTTGTAATAGCCAAAAAACTGAACCTTACTATAAACCAGGCAAGAAATATTCTGTATAAAATTTCTGACCATGGCCTGGTTTCTTCTATAAGAAAAAAAGATAAAAGAAAAGGATGGTACACTTATTTCTGGAAGATAGAAATCCTGAAATCTCTGGAGTTTCTTAGGGAAAATTTGCTCAAGAAAATAGAAAACACAGAACACCAGATGAAAAGCAGAGAGACAAAAAGATTCTATGTCTGCCCGAGATGCCATATAGAGCTCAGCGAAGAAAATGCCCTGATTAATAACTTTACCTGTAACGAATGTGGCTCTATATTGGTCCTTAAAGACAACACTAAATTAATAAAAGATTTAAGAAAAAATAAAGAAAAACTTGAAAAAGATTTAGGGATAGTCCAGGAAGAAATATTGAAGGAAAAAGAGAAGGAGGAAAAAAAGAGGATAAAAGAAATAAAAAATGAAAAAAGAAAAACAAAAAGGAAATCAAGGATTTCCAAGCTTCCTAAAGGGAAAATAAAAAAAGGACGAAGTTCAAATCTAAAAAAATTAAAAAACACAAAACCAAAAAAAACAAAAGGAAGAAAAAAGACCTCCAAAAAAAGAAGATAAATGACTAGGCACTATAGAATTTACGAAAGAAATGCAGGTTTTTTTAGCTCTCTTAGCGTGACTTCTATTCTTATTTTGATAAATATTATGGCCTTTGTTTTTTTCCTGGTTTTGCTAAGTTCAGAAACCACCTCTCTGGATTTTGTTGCCATTAAACCGTCAAATATTCTTCAAGGAAACTATTTGTGGACTTTCATTACAAGCATGTTCATGCATGCGGGATTTTTTCATCTTCTTGTTAATATGCTTTCTCTCCTTTTCATAGGGTCTTTCATTGAAAGGATTCTTGGAAAGAGGAGATATTTTTGGTTTTACATAGCTTCTGGTTTATTTGCTGGCTTTTTCTTTGTCCTTTCATCTATGATTTTTGTCGGCGATATAGATACCTTTGCGGTAGGCGCTTCAGGAGCTTTATTTGGTATTGCCGGTTTAATGGTCATATTAACACCAAATATGCCCCTATACCTCATGTTTATTCCAATTCCCATCAAAGCAAAATACGCAATACCGGGAATGCTTGCCGTTCTTTGGCTTATTTCTGTTACTGCAGGAGTCCCCATAGGAAACACCGCACACCTTGGGGGGCTTTTGGCAGGAGTTGTTTATGGAATCTATCTTAAAAATAAATACAGGAGAAAAACAGAATACATAAGCAGGTCCTTTAGATGATAAAAAATAAAAGAAAGGGGTTTTTTAGAGAAAATTATAGGGAAAGTGTCGGTTACATAAAAGATTCCAGAAATTTCATCTATTCAATAATTATTATTTTTTTATCCTTTTCTTTTATAGGCTTCTTTGTCCCTGCTCCGCCTATGCTTGAGGCAAGGATTCTTGAATTTATTGAGGAGTTGCTTAGAAAAACAGGGGGGCTGTCTCAGTTAGAACTAATTAAATTCATATTTTTTAACAATATTCAGAGCAGTTTTATTGGAATGCTTTTCGGAATTATCCTTGGGATCTTTCCGGTAATTGCCACAGTGGCAAACGGATATCTCCTTGGTTTTGTTGCAGAAAAAACAGCGGAAGCAGGGGGGATTTCTATCCTCTGGAGGATTTTTCCGCACGGAATATTTGAGCTTCCTGCCCTCTTTATCTCCTTGGGGCTCGGGTTAAAACTAGGAACTTTTATATTAAAAAAAAATAAGCTAAAAACCCTTGCCATCTATCTTTTAAAATCAATAAAGGCTTTCTTTTACATAGTTGTTCCTCTTCTTATAATAGCAGCAATAATAGAGGGGAGTCTGGTTTTCTTATTTTAGGTTAACAATTATTTTCCGAGATTTGGAAATCCAAAGATTATTCCCTTAGGTCATTTATCCCAAGGAGAATTAGGAGCAGAGCTATTATTATCACTAACCAGAAAATCCCGCCCTTCAGAAAAATCCACGCAGCATGCAAAAGATTAAAGTCCTTTCCAAATAAAAGCCAGGAATAGGCAGAAGATGCCCAGGCTGCCAATATGGCCCCAACGAGAAGAATTACACCAACAAAAAGCTCCAGCCACTTATTCATTTTGATAGAAGAAAGCACTTATTTAAAAAGATTATGCCTAAAAAATACATACTTTAAAAATCAATTTAAGATAGTTTTATAAATCCGCCATTTTTATGAAAAACATGGATGCTGAGATTTTGGAAAGTTTACCGATTCCTGTTTACTAATATAATTATAATTTTCATTCTATTAGTTTTTCTCTTAAATTAAAACAAACGTATAGCTTAAAATGAAAAAATTAACGGATAAGGAAAAAGAAGAAATTGCAAGGAAAAATCTGTTCAGGGAAGGAGAAGAAATTTCGGGCGTAGCTATCAGGGGATATGATTTTAGCTCAGGCCCCGATTACGGAAAAATTGTCAGCAGTTTCCACGGAAGCGGCTTTCAGGCGACCAATCTTGCTAAGGCGATTGAAATTATCAACAGAATGATTGCGGAAAAGGCAAAAATTTACTTAGGATATACTTCAAATATTATCAGCTCAGGATTGAGGGAAACGGTAAAGTTTCTTGTTAAAAATAAAAAAGTTGACATATGCGTCACAACTGGGGGCGGGATTGAAGAAGACATAATAAAATGTCTCGGAGATTTTATTCTTGGGGATTTCAGGGCAAAAGGCTCCGACTTAAAAGCCCGTTCAGTAAACAGGATTGGAAATATTTTTGTTCCAAATTCAAGATATGTGAAATTTGAAAAATTTGTTATGCCAATTCTTGAAGAGCTTTATCACGAACAAAAATCAAGAGGGAAACCGTTTACAACATATGAAATTGTCTGGAAACTTGGCGAGAGAATTGGCAATGAAAGAAGCATTTGCTACTGGGCATGGAAAAATAAAATAAAGATACATTGCCTGACTATTATGGACGGAAGTCTTGGCGATATGATTTATTTCTTTAAGCACAAGCATGAGGATTTCGTTATTGACATTTCTGAGGACGTTAAAGAACTCAATAATTCTACAATAGGATTGGATAAATCAGGGGTCATAATTCTTGGTGCAGGAGTAGTGAAACACAGCATCCTCAATGCAAATATGTACAGGAATGGAGCAGATTATGCTGTTTATATCAACAATGCCCATGAGTTTGACGGAAGTGATGCCGGGGCTCTGCCCGAAGAAGCTGTTTCATGGGGGAAACTGACCCCTGAAAGCAAAAGAATAAAAGTATTTGGGGATGCAACCATATTGTTTCCGATAGTTGTCGCCGAGACCTTTGCCAAAAAATAATTTCCTTTTCCCATAAAAATTTATATATGTGTGATATTTTTAACTTCCATGGCAGATGAAGGGATAAGACAGATAAAGGAGGATAAAAATCCCAGAATAGTCTTTCTGGAAGAAGAGCCTCTAGATACCTCTATTTTAATTAAAGACAGCATGAAAAAAAATAGTGGAAATATTGAAGAAACCGAAAAGGAAATAGGTCATCTTGATGTTTTAAAGATTTTTTCTCCAGGAACAGCGATAAGGACAGCTCTCGATGATATCTTAAGAGCGCGAATGGGTGCATTGATAGTTGTTGAAAAAGAAGGCCTTTCAGAAACAGTTGAGGGCGGGTTCAGAGTGAACTGCAAATTCAGTGCTCAGAAACTTGTGGAACTGGCGAAAATGGACGGCGCCATAATTCTTTCCAATGACTTAAAAAAAATTTTATCCGCAAATACTCTCCTAACACCAAGCACTAAAATTCCCACTAAGGAGACGGGAACAAGGCACAAGGCAGCAGAAAGAACTGCGAAACAATTTGGAACAATAGTTATTGCCGTCTCTGAAAGAAGAAATAAAATAACTATCTTTTTCAAAGATGAAGGACACTTCCTAGAAAAAACCTCTGAAATCTTAAGGAGAGCTGCGGAAACTCTGCAGATACTGGAAAAACAAAAGGATATCTTCAATGACCTTATCTCCCATTTAAATGTGCTGGAAATTACTAACCTTACAACGACGAGAGATGTTTGCAGCGTTTTACAGACTATGGAGAATGTAAGAAGAATTTCTGAAAACGTAAAAAGATATTTAATAGAATTAGGGAAAGAAGGGACCATAGTCAGTATGAGGCTAAAAGAGCTCACGAAAAATCTTGGAAGGGAAAGGGAGCTGCTGCTGAAAGATTATTTTGCACAGAGACATTCAAAAGCAAACGAAATATTAAAAAATGTTAATTTTGATTTTTTATTAGAAACCTCTAATATATCCAGGATATTGTTCGGAGAAATGAATGATAAACCCGTTTCCCCAAGAGGACTGAGAATCCTGAATAAAACAAGTCTTCTTGAAAAGGACATAAAAACATTACTTGACACTTTTGGAAGTCTGGAAAAAGCATTCGATTCAGACAGGGAAACGTTTGCAAGCATATTCAAAAATGAGAACCTCATTAATTCAATAACCAGAGACTTGAAAAATTTAAAGGAGAAAATTTTAGTAGGAAAAAGTCTCTAGTTAATTTTGATGATAAACCTTTATTGACAATTGTTATATACCGGTCTTTCGAATTAAATCAATGCTAACAAAAATACAGGTTAAAGAAATAAAAGAACATCTGGAAAAAGCACAAAACCCTCTTTTTTTCTTTGATAATGATCAGGACGGCCTGTGCTCATTCCTGCTCCTCCAGAGATGGCTTGGGAGAGGCAAAGGAGTTCCCATAAAATCTTTTCCCGATTTAATTCCTGAATACTTCAGAAAAGTAAAGGAATTGGGGGCAGATTATGTGTTTGTACTCGACAAACCGCTGATTTCAAAAGGCTTTTTTGAAGAAATAAGAAAGGTAAATATTCCTGTAGTCTGGATAGATCACCATACCATTGACTGGACCCTTATTCCTCAATTTGTAAATTATTACAATCCCCTCTTAAACAAAAAAAAGAGCAACGAGCCTATTACGGCTCTTTGTTATCAAATAACAAAAAGAAAAGAGGACATATGGATTGCCATGGTAGGATGCATTTCAGACGGATTTGTTCCTTATTTTTACACTGATTTTGAAAAAAAATATTCTGATTTATCCACAAACTCTAAGGAAGCATTTGATCTCCTTTATAAATCCCAAATAGGGAAGATAGCCAGAATATTAAGCTTTGGCCTTAAAGACAGAACAACCAACGTAATAAACATGCTGAAATTTTTGATAAAAGCTAAAAGTCCCTATGAGGTTCTTGAAGAAAATTCTAAGAACAGCTCCTTTCATAAAAGATTCAACCAGGTTAATGCAAGATATACAAGACTCTTGAGCAAAGCCATAACTATCGGAAAAAAAGCAGACAGAATTCTCTTTTTTCAGTATGGAGGAGACTTAAGCATAAGCTCTGAATTGTCTAATAATTTAAGCTATATTTTCAGGGATAAATTAATTGTTGTAGCTTATGTAAAAGGAGCAAAGACAAATATCTCGATGAGGGGTGAAAAAATACGAGAAGCTTTTTTAAAATCTATAGAGGGTCTTGAAGGCGCGATAGGCGGCGGCCATGAAAACGCTGTCGGCGGCCAGATTAGGACAGAAGATATTGAAAAATTCAGGGAGAATCTGGAAAGGCTTATCAAATAACTTTTAAGTGATAACGAAAAAGAAATCTTTATAAATATTAGATCTATGGGAAAAACATGGAAACTGAAACGAGTCAAAGACCTAGAATCGAAAGAGGAATGAAAAGAGCTAAAAGGCGGAAAAGGATTTATCAATAAGGGCAAAAGAAATTTTTTCATCATCGATTAACTTTTTAACACTATGAATCAAAAAGGTTTTGCGAATATAATTTTAGTTTTAGTAATCGTTGTTCTTATTGGCACAATTGGGTATTTTACTTTCGTTAAAAATTCGGAACC
>JBBSXY010000104.1:0-4145 GCA_038045525.1 Nanobdellota archaeon
TGTCAATGTAAGGCTCAGAGATTTTGAAGAAAAAAACAAAATGCTGAGGGAAAGGATTCTTCTGATAGGGCAGAATCTCATTGAAACAAAAGAAAAGACAGCCTCCGACATCCTGGAAATAAAACAGGAGCTGGAAGTGATTAAGAAAAACATGGAAAGACTCGTTTCATTCCTGGAAACAGCATCTGCTGAATTTTCAAAATTCGCAAGAAAAGAAGATCTTGAAATCCTTTCAAAACAGGCAAAGATGTTTCAGCCGTTAGAATTTGTGAGGAAAAAAGATTTAAAAAAACTTCAAGACTAAGAATAAATAAAATGGGGATTTTAGACCAGTTCATGAACTTAAAAAGCAAAGGGGTTTCTAATCAGGAAATTGTAAGAATTCTCCAGGAGCAGGGAGTTTCTCCTAGAGAAATAAGCGAAGCATTTGGCAGAGCTCAGATAAAAAGTGCTGTGTCAAATATGGGAACAGAGGGAATGGAGCATTCAATTCTTGGTTCTGAAGAAGAAGAACCGGAAAGGCTTCCTTTAGAGGGTTTAGAGGGAGAAACTCTTAGCGATGTTGACTTAACTCCCCCGACTCCAGGAAGACTCGCCCCAATACCACAGAATGTAACAAAAGAAATTTCACAAGAAGCTCAGGAAATGTACAATCCACAAGAATCTGGAGATTATTATCAGCCACAACAATACCAGCAGAATCAGGAATATGCCCCCCAAGAAGGATATCAGTATCAGGCTATGGTAGCAGGGCTTGACACAGACACAATGATAGAAGTCTCTGAACAGGTATTTATGGAAAAGAACAAACCTCTCCAAAAAAAACTGGATGAGATGAGCGAATTTCGCGCTCTTACGCAGACAAAGATAGACAATATTTCAGACAGGCTTAGAAAGATAGAGGCCATAATAGACAGACTTCAGGCCTCTATTCTAGAAAAAGTTGGAGGCTATGGGCACGGACTTGAAACAGTAAGAAAAGAGCTTGGCATGATGCAGGATTCTTTCGCTAAGATGGTAAATCCGCTTGCAGAAAAATCAGAAGAAAAATATCATAAGCATCATCATACTCCAAGCCAAAGCCATGAATCATATCCGCAGCACATTACAGTTCACAAATCGAAGAAAACAACCAGAAAAGTTTCTAAGAAATAAGATTGATAAAAAAACTTTTTAACGTTAAGACCAATCTCGGTTAATCATCAGATTCATTTTAAAATATGAACTAAAATTTCTTGCTTCTCTAAATAACTATTCTTTACATCAGAAAACCTTTATGGAAAATTCCTCGTTAATGGCGGAACTTGCCCTTTAGGGCTAGCAGAACTTATCACTAGAATAACAAGCCCAATAACTCCAGCAACTACCAATATAAGGGGCCAGTTGACATACCACCAGTATGCAGAATACCATCCAGTATATCCTGCAGTATTGATTAAGACTGCAAGGAAAGCTATCACCGATACCCCCAAAAGAATGTAATTAATAACTTTGTTATTCTCTGAGCTAAAGAAAAGTCCGATGAGGATTATCAGAGTCAAAAGAATAGAAAGGGCAACTCCGACTCTAGGAAAAATCTCTGAAAAAAATACAGAAACAAACGCATACTGTAAAGCAAGAAGTCCTACGACGAGGGCAATCACGGCATTCAAACCTCTGTTTTCTCCAAATACTTTTATCTTCGTGAGGATTCCAAAAACAACTGCAAAAATGAGAAGAAAAGGCAGAACATAGCTGAAAACTCCCAGCTGTTCCCAGTATGAGAGAAGATTTCCTACATCCCCTCCATAAAATCCTCCAAACTGGAAACTCAGAATATGTTCAAGCATATTACTTTTTGTCAGATATTCTTTAAATAGTTTTCGAGAGTATAATATAGAAAACTATTTTTGAAAAAACAGAGATTTTTGATTAAATATGTTTCTACACTAGAATCATATTTTATGTGAAGGGTAGGTTATTACTGGCTGCTTTTTCCGCCTCTTACTATAATAACAAGTGCAATTATAACAACAACAATGAACACTACATTTGTAAAGAATTCGTTGCTCCAGTTTGATCTGAATAAGAAATCAAAAAAACTTCCCTCTGCTCCCAAGGCCCATAAAAGGGCAATAATTACAGCAATAACAATGGCAATTCCTATGATATACTTGAGTGCTTTAGGTGCTTCCTCAAATTTCAAACCTTTTTCTCCTGCAACAAAGCCCCACAGCAAAAGAGCAACAAACATCACAACTATTGAAACTGTAAGGAACAGGATGAGGTTTCCGACAACAAGCTTTGGAAAGACAGCTGTAACGAATATCAGGCCAATGACAAATGCGATTAAGGCATTCAGCTGTTTTTTATCTGAACCAAACAGCTTTGATTTCTCAAGAATTCCGAAAGCTATGAAAAAAATTAGCAGAAATGGATAGGCAAAATTCGTAAGAATCCAGTGCTGTAATATTGTTTCAGCCATTTTAATTATAAGGGGTTAGAGCCTTTTAAATATTTTTATATTGCATGAAAAAATATTTACTGATGTTTTTTAAATAGGGTGTAAATCCAGTGTAAAAAAACAGCTATTATATACCAAAAAAATAAACTTATCACAAAAGCCAAAAGGAAGTTTATGCTAAGGGGATAGATAATACTCCCATCAGCACCAGATAATCGATAAAAAAATAGGTAAGATAAAAGGGTTGGTATATAGACAAACCTAAAATTACAGTATATTGGAAAAGTTATATCAAATGCAGAGCAGTTATAAATAAAAAATATTGAAAGCAATGTCAATAAAACAGAGAAAATAATCTCAAAAATATGCTGCCTAAAAAAGTTCATTTTTGACCAGAGGATTAACTTTCCTAATTAAACCAAGTCACTCGGGACAGGCTCTTCAAGCTCTGTTTCAGGAGGAATAGGCAACGCTGTTTTATTTATTATGAATACGTCGCTAATGGCTTTTACAAACTGGTGAGGAATTATAACCCCTCTTGCACCGCCAATCAAAGAAATGATGCTGCCTCCAACCTTGATGCGCCATCCATCTATCTTGTTATCAACAAGGTTTGCCTCTTCGACCTGTCCGAAAAAGTCTCCAGAATCTGTGAAAGCTTTCAATCCTATAACATCGGTAATTTTTCTAACTCGCATATTAAAAATTAAACATACTTATTTAAATACTTTTCCATAATTTACTACATACTGATAAATTTGGATAAAAGCAGGAAATATATCATAATAAACTTTATAAAAAAATACACCCTATGATAAATATGCTGGAAAAAAAAGAAATCTTGGTACTTCTTCTCATTACACTGGTTTTTGCCGTAACTCTTAGTTTTCTAAAAATGGAGATTTTTGCAGAAGTTCTTCTTGCTGTGTTTATTGTGCTTGTGCTAAATATTGCCGCAAAAAAAATGGCTGCCTTTTATCTGGAATCGGATATAGAAATAAAACTATGGAGAATGGAACGTTATGGTTTCAAAAGGCACGAGTATTTCAAAAGACCTTTTGAAATAGGAATATTTTTACCGATAATAATTTCCCTGGTTTCACTCGGTAACTTGTTATGGATGGCCTCCATGGTCTTTGATGTGAAACCAAGAGTCTATAGGGCTGCAAAACGTCACGGCTTGTATTCTTTTTCAGAAATGACAGAGGCCCAAATAGGAATGATTGCTGCGGCAGGGGTTTTGATAAATCTCGTAGCAGCAGTAATAGCTTATTTCCTTGGATTTCCTCTTTTTGCCAGGCTGAATGTTTATTTTGCCTTTTTCAGCATGCTTCCGCTTTCCGATCTCGACGGAAACAAGATTTTTTTTGGAAGCATGGTCTTGTGGAGCTTCCTGGCTACCTTGGTGCTGATAGGGCTTGGATATGCATTTTTCCTGACATAAAAAGCAATAAAGAATGTAAAGGAAAAACATATAAACAAAAAACCGCAAGGGAATATATGGCACAAATAAAAAAGAGCTACAGTTGGTTGAAGGAAAAAAAGGTGGCGGCCACTTTTGCAGCTGTCGCATTTTTTGCCGGTTTTCTATTCGTGGACAGGGGAAGCATATCGGGAAACGTTATCCTTGATGGCAGTTATCCCGTTAGTGCTGTTTCAGTGATAGGGCTTCTGCTGATCCTCTGTTCTGCAATCCTTACAG
>JBBSXY010000105.1:0-1124 GCA_038045525.1 Nanobdellota archaeon
AAAAAATAGGAATTAATGTAACCGATTTTCCTCTAGATCATTTAGGATATAGTGCTGGTTCGAGCGAAGAGTATGACAAGATTAAATTAGAATTTTTGATCGCAGGAAAATTATTTAGAGAGGCCATGGTTTCTGGTCGAAGGGTTGGGATATTTGAGCTTTTCAAGCCTTTAAAATATAAAGACTATCTTATTTCTGCCGTTGAACTGATAGAGCCAAAAGCCGGAGAGTTACGAAGGTCGGGATATGAACACGCGGAATTTACGATTAATTCTCCTTTTGAAGACCTGGTCAAAAAATATCCAGGACTTTCCTGGGATACCAACAATATCAATCGGCCGGATTTTCCCAGACTGAAAATCGTGTTGGGTAATGGAACAGAGCTGAAATTCAACCGCTCGCCCATTTTAAGTTTGTGAATTCCTATTCTCTTTTGGTACCCATGGCGCAGGCGGAGGAAATTTTGAAGCCGGCTTTTTTGGCTTCGGATTCTGTACAAAACCAGCGGTCACCTTCGAATCTTCTTATTATTACCGGAGCGTAATAAGGACAACTGGGAAGAAGATATAAATAGTCATTCCGGTCTAAATCATGATTGCCTTTGATGGCGCATTTGGAATCCGGGGGAGTCTCGTCGGTACAGTCAGACGAGTAAATACCGATCTTTTTTGATTTAGCTATCTCATGGGCGGCTTTCATAACTTCTTTACCACTACCAGGTTCACTGCGATAGGCGGCGTAACCTTCTTTAATCAGAGTTTCATTTATTAATTTACCGTTAACATATACCAGAGCCACAATCCGGCCGAATTTATCGACAAGAGGTTCTTTGAGTTGAACTTGTTTCTTTTTTAAAAGCTGACTTAACCGGGAATAACTTTCCGGGCCGTAGCAATTATCCATTTCCGGAGCATCGATACCAAAAAGGCGGACGGCCTGCTTGTTGTTTTCCAAAATAAAGGTGTCTCCATCAGCAATCTTGTAAACAGTTTCGTAAGGATTAACAAAATTTTTATAAATCAAACCCGTCCCTGCAATGGTAACCGCTGTCAAAACCGCCAAACCAACTTTTTTCACTGATTCCATGGTATCACGAAGAACGAGGAGGATTAGAGGGATTAGGG
>JBBSXY010000106.1:0-1136 GCA_038045525.1 Nanobdellota archaeon
GAATTATTTAATTATGAGAGATTTTTTTAATAGTAAATGATATTAGATGATAAAATCAAAATTTCTCAAATAGGAGACTGTAAAGTTATTGAAACATCAGGCTGGATTTTACATTTTCTCAAGAATGGAAGTTTTAGATTGCTTCCGCCCGCAATTTGGATATTAGAATTGGTAGATTTAATTGAAAACAAAACTATAAGTCACAGTTCTGCAAAAAATGTAATAGAAATATGGCAGATTGAGACATTAAAACGTATTAACAATGGTATAAATAAGTTGAAAATGTTGTTTTAATCTTGATAAAGATTTCTAAATTTGCTATATTTTAAAAATGAAGTATTATATTCTCGTAGATTTAGACGAAAGATTTTTTGTAGAAGATGATTTAGTTACTCATTCTTCGCAAGATTTCAGAAAAGCATCGTTATATATTGATATTTTGAAAGTAAAAAAATTAAAAAATAGATTTCCACTTTTTAAGATTATGGAAGTAGAGATTAAATTCAATGAAAAAGTGTCCTAATTCTTTAGATTGGTTAATTTATAAACTTTTTCAAAAATGGTGGAATCCTATTTTTAAACAAAATAAACCTTTGGGTTTGGCCTTTATAAAATATATGGAGACGTGGTATAAGAATCACGAAAACAATAATGATAATTCAAATAATACCATTAAATAATAAACATTATCAATTTTTGATTATTTATAAGTCTCCTTATTCAGATAAAATCATACATAAAGAATTTTGTAGAAACAAAGAAGAAGTGGCGGAATTGTTGAGTTGAATTTTGTCAACAAAAATTTTATGAATAAAATAAAATTAAGATATTTGCAAACCGTTTGGCATCGTAGAAGATATGATGACAGAGATAAAGAATGGAGCTATTATGGCAATAAAAATGAACCAATTCTTCAATATTTTGATGGTAAAAAATGGATTGAACCAAAACTAATAATAGTTAAAAAATACGATTTTCCGAAAGAATTTGCTAAAAATAAATATGCTTACTAAAAAAACAATTAATTTTTATCTTCTCAAAATCGGTGATTATTTTTATTACGAAAAGAAAAAATACAAGAAAATCTCTAATAACAAAGCTAGATTAAATGGTCGTGGTAGAATAAAAATTTTTTG
>JBBSXY010000107.1:0-6727 GCA_038045525.1 Nanobdellota archaeon
CAGAAAGTGCAAGTATAAGGACAGCCCCTATATGTTTCAATTGGAATTGCCATCCAATCTTTCTTGGCCCCTAATGGACGTCTGAATCTGTTTCTGTCAAAGAGAGAAAAATCGGCAATAGGACTTTGATTAATATCCACTAGCGGCCTTGGAAAGTTACTTATAATCTTACCGTTCTCGTCTCTGGCAAGTGTACCAGGAATATTGGTAAGGGAGGCTCTATTTCTAACAGCTTCGCAAAATTCCACAACAGTGTCTTCTCCTTCTCCAAAACCAACAACTTGTGCAGAAGGTTCTGCAATAACTTTACGGGGTGCCATCGTGCTGTAAACTCCCCCCACAAGTGATTTTATGTGTGGATATTCTGCAAGAACTTTAAGCATATCTCGTGCTTGTGGCCAAGTATCTTCTACTACTGTTGAGAAAACCACGGCATGGGGCTTGAATTCATCTAATTTTCTTGAAAAATCACCAAAAAGATCTGTTCTTACGTCTTGCCAAAATTCTTTTGGAAATGGTCTATTTGCTAATAATTTTTCAGTCAATACTGCTGGATTCGGCATGTCTTGAGGATTATAATTAGTGAGATAAGGTGTACAATCAAAAAGATCTACATTATATCCCTGCCCCTTAAGAATTGCTGTAAATAGGCCAACGGCGTAAGAAGGGGTCAACATTTTTGTATAATTTGGATAAGTAATCAAAACACGGAGATTTTTTCTCTCAACTGTTTTTTCCAGAGTTTTGTTATTCTTTGTTTGTATTCCCTGTATATCGACCAATCCTTCAAGTCCTGATGGCATTTTTTTCCTTTATATCAAATTAATTGAGGTTTTATATTTTTAAGGTTTTATATTTTACAGACTAGAATATCTTATGAGATATAAATTTAATATTCAACCTTCCTTTTTTTTACAATTTGTGAAACTGCATCACAAAACCCATTCACCTCTTTTGTTGTATGTGTTCCGACATTTCCAATGTGCATAACTTTTCCTTCCAGAGGGCCTTTTCCAGGATAGATTATGTAGCCTTTTTCCCTTAGAGGTGTGTGAAATTCTTCATAGTCATAATTCCCGGGAATCAGCACATTGGTCATAACATTTGACAGATATTTTTCAGGCAACTGAAATTTAAAACCAAGCTCCCCGAGTCTTTTCCTCATAAGGTTGCTGTTTTCCCCGTATCTATTAATTCTGTTGTCAACGCCTTCTTCCAGCAATTCCTTCAATGCCTGATTAAGCATAAAAAATAGAGGAATTTGCGGAGTGAAGGGTGTCTGATTTTGTTCTGCATATTTAATGTGTTTCAGCAAACTTAAGTAATAGCTTCTTTCTGGAATATCCTTTATTTTTTCAACAGAGTTTTTTTTGGCCAGGACAAAGGAAATTACAGGCAGGCCAGAAAGCCCCTTGTTTGTATTTGAAAAGCAAAAGTCAACATTTGATGCCCTTATATCCAGGGAGTCTCCAGCGAAGCCACTGACCGCGTCTATTGCAAACATCTTACCATATTTTTTACAGAGTTCCCCTACTTCCCCGACAGGATTTACCATTCCTGTGCTTGTCTCCATAAATACCATTGAAACAGATTCAATATCTGAATTTTGTGCAATTAAGGCCTCTATTCCCTCAATCTGCGGATATTCCCCCCATTGATAATCTGTCCTTATAGCAGGAATGCCATAGACATCGCAGATTTCCGCCATTCTGTCTCCAAAAGCTCCATTGTTAATTACGAGCATTTTTCTTCCTTTGTGAACTATTGAAGAAAGAACAGATTCCATGGCTGCTGTGCCAGAGCCACCAATAACAAAGGAATTATAATCTTGAGAATCGGCAGCAAAAACTGTGAGTAATTTTTGCCTGATGTCTGAATAAAGTTCCTCAAATTCGGGCTCTCTGTGCCCCATTTCCGCGTATATCAGAGACTGCATAACAGTTGGAGTAACATTAACAGGTCCGGCAGTCATCATCCTCGAGGCTTTCTTTCTTTTCTTTGTTTTTTTTAGCGGCATTTTACTTTATGTTTGAAAGTTTTTCCATATCTTCCTTTGTATCCACATCAAAAAAGTATTTTAAATTTTTAGGTACTTCAAAAGAATGAAAATCATTAACACCTACAAGCTCTGGAAGGGGAAGAGTGTACCATTTTTGATGAGAAGTCTCAAGTTTTTTGTATAGTTGTTCTGCGACTTTTTTTGAAATCTTCATTATTCCTGTAAAGCTGTAAAGTGGAATCTTAGAATATTCATAGCTTAATGGATTTTGTTTTGAAGGAATAAACAATTTTGTGATTTTTCCATTTTTGTCTGTTATTGAAATTTCGTCTTTTAATTCTGTGCTATATTTAACTGGTTTGTTTACAAGGACATTTTCCTTGTTTAAATTATTAATTTTATGAATTAAATCACCATCGTATACGAGATCTCCGTCTAATATGAGAATTTTTTCATCATTGCCTAAATGTTCTTCATAAAGCAGATATTTCAAAGCGAGGTATACGCTGTATCCATTATCAAATTCCTTAAATTTCGGATTAAACAAGGTGTGCCCGTGTAATTTTTTAATCAATTCCTGTTTGTATCCAACAACAACAAGAATATCTTCTTTTTTTATGCTGGCTTTTATCAGAGAAGAAATCTGATTTTCCAAGAGAGTACTTTTTCCTAATGGCAGTAAACATTTTGGTATATCAATGTAATCTCTCAATCTTAAATTTCCGCCGGCTGCTAGAATTATGGCTTTCATGCAAATGTAAGAAGAAAATATCATTTTTTAAAGATTATGAAGAGGAAATATAGTCTGCTTTATTGCAGACCGGCAAAAAGTTTGGAGTCTTCAAATTTTTCTGGAAATCCATATAAGGGCGCCAAGATGCACAGCTTTGCTTGCTAACAACCCAAGAATAAGCCCGAAAACAGCAGCATTATACCCTTGATCCAGGAATAACCTTACAAATAGCAAAGGCAAAGCAACAGAAAGAATAACAATAAATAAAATCAGTTTAGTTATTTTCTCCAATTTGCCTTTTGAAATTATATAGCTTGTATAAATTTCTATTAACGGAAAAAATATAGCCAATAAAGCGAGCATCCTAAGCATACTTATTGACTGCAGATAACTTTCTCCGAAAATAAATTTTATCAGGGGTGTTGCAAAAAGAATCAGGAAAACGAACAACAGAAAAGAAAGCATAAAAGTTATCTTTACAGATTTTTCAAATGCTCTCTTGAGCCGATTGCCTTTCATTCTTAGGAACAGGGGGAAAAAAACATCTGAAAAGACTATCAGAAAGGCAGAAGCATTAACCATGCTGAATGCTGCAGAATAGTAACCAATGAACTCTGACGGGACAAAGGGCCCTATAATTATTTTGTCTATATTTCCAAGAAGCATTACAGAGGAAGTTATTAAAGCTATTTTTATGATGAACTTGGTAATCTTTCTTTTTTCCAGGGAATTTAACCTTTCAGTTTTTATGTCTTTTAGTTTAATATCTTTTGTTGAGAGGAAAAAAATGAGTAGCATAGAAAAAAGAGATATCACGCCCAAAATAAAAAAAATGATTAAAACAATTGAAGAGCTGTCAAGTTTTAAAGTGTTGATATAAAGCAAAATAGCCGGAATCAAGACAATCCTAGAAATTTGGAAAAAAACATCTTTTATAAGAGGATTTCTGAAGTTATTATTTGATTGGGAAAGGGATAGATAAAAACTCTGAACACTGGTGAAAAAAAGATAAAGAGATCCGGCGATTAAAGCCATAAATATAGGTTTGTTATAATAAGAATCTGATATTATTTTTGCAAGAGCAATCAGGACTATAGAAGATATTAAAGCAAGAAAGAACTTGATTTTAAATAAATGATTTATATATGCTTTTGCCTTCGCTTTGTCTTTATGAAGGGTTTTTGAAGAGAAATAGATAATTGCCTGATTCACTCCAAGGTCTGAAAATACATAAAAAAACATGGTTGTTGAAAATACAAGATTATAGAGCCCGAAAGTCTCCGGAAGGACTATTCTCGCAATAATTATCACAAATATAAGAGAGCCAAATTTATTAACAATATTTGAGGAAAACTGATATGCACTGTTTTTTATCACCAACCCCGTATTGCCTGAAAAATCCCTTTTGGTTATTCTGGTGAAAACTGTCCTAATTTCAGACTCTTCTTCCATAAAACCTTTTTTGAAAAAATTCATAAGAGAAGGAGCTTTTTTTCGTTTTTATTCTTTGTGAAACCTCAGTTTGTATTTAGAAGTTTTTTAAATGGGTCTTAAGAAATTTTCTGTGGGCAGGAACAATTTGTTCAGGAATTTTTTTAAAGAATTTAATTTCATCTGCTTGCTCTAAAGCTCTGGGTTGCTGATTTCCCATTATCTTGCATTTAAAGGATAATGAAACACTATGCCTAAATCCATCATTTAAATATTCCGCGTACCCTAAAAATTTTTGTGGAACTACTTTAATTCCTAATTCTTCTTTTGAGACTCTGTTGATAGTCTCTTTAATTTTTTCTTTATAGAGTACACCTCCTCCTGGAAAATGCCAAAAATCCTTAAAGGGGTTTATAGATCTTTTAGTAAGCAGGATTTTTTTCCTTTTGAGAATTATCAGTTCTACACATATACGGGGCACTTTAGTGTATATAAATTTAAACTCCTTTTCTGTCAATTTTTTTTTCATTTTATTCCTCCATCTTCCTTATTATGCTTGCGAAAGCAGGCCTTGTGATTAAAATTCCCACCGAAACTCCGATTATTGTTGTAAGTGCAAAACCTTTGAGCATCCCCGCCCCTGCCCAAAAAAGAGGAAGCATTGCAGCGATTATTGTGAAGAAAGCGCCGATAATTATGAATAATGCCCTCTTAATCCTTTCCTTCATGCTTATATGCCTGTTTGAAACTGATTCATCTATTATAACAATCTGATCATTGACCCCTGTTCCCATTCCGGCAATTATTCCCGCAATTGAGGGTGCATCAAGATTCCAGCTTATCAAAGCAGCAACTCCCAAAGTTATAAATACCTCTGAAAACATAGTCATGATAACTGAAAGCGTGATTTTTATTTTTCTGTATTTAATAAAAAGGATTACTGAAATTATCAGAAAGACTACTAATGCCAGCAAGACAATGTTCTTTGTAAACTCTTTTCCAAGAGCAGGGGAGATAGTGTCAAGTTTCACAACTTCAAGCCTGTATGGAAGGCTTCCTGTGATTAAGATTGTCTGCAGCTTATTCATGTTTTCTTCTGCATTCTTGAAAGCTTCTTCCTGTGTTGTTCCCGTGCCTGGTCCAGATATAGAGACTTGGGTTGTAACTCTTCCTTTAAGGCTTTCTCCTATGAGAAGACTGTCAACAGGCATGTCATCAAGATAAAGATCAAGGGTCTCGTTAAGATATCTGCCTTGCTGTGTTGTATTCACAGAAAGAGTTCTTGTTATATCTGCGTGTCTCTGAGCTGCCTCTTGACTAAGATATATTGTAAATCTAAATGTACAGGCATATCCTCCGGATACCTGCTGACATTGCTCAATAAATGATTCTTGTCCTGAACGCGAGACAGAAGTTATGTCTTTTTCTCCTCCAATAAAGACAGTCTGATTTCCTATTTTTGCCTCAAACTTCCCCTGCTGAGAAATTAAATCTCTTAAGTCAGACGGTGTTGCTCCGGCAATCTCAACAAGCATGAAGTTATTTCCAGAGAGGTCTGTCACAGAAGATATCTGAACATCGGAAATTCCATAAACATTGAGCCTGTTGCCTATCACTTCTATAAGATCGTTTACTTCTGAAAATGAAAGTTCTCTGTCTTTCGCTTTCACCAATGCTCTAGAGCCACCGGAAAGATCAAGTCCTGTTTTTATGTTTGATTTAGGAAGCTCAGAAACAGTAATTTCCGGGGGTGAATCAGAGAACAGAATGAACTCTCCCTGATCTGTTGCTATCATTGTTTTTGCGCTATTATTTATAGAAAAGTTCTTTTCTCCAATTACTTCGGTAAAATCTTCTATTTTTTCTATCTTTTTGCCATCTATAGAGCTTATTATCTGGCCTTTTCGTAGACCCTGATCAAAAGCTGTGGAATTTGCCTCAACACTATTTACCAAGACGCCTTTATCAAAAGCCTTCCATGGAGATATAGAAAACAATGCCAAAAGCAGGACAAGAATCAAAATCCAGACACGAATTCCGAGTTTCATTTTTCCTTTTTGTTTATTTTTGTTTTTAGTTGTTTAATTTATTCCCTTTTTTTCGCAATACCATTTAATTATGCTGGCATTTGTAAGCCAAGTATTAATCATATCAGCACACAAACCTATTGCAAGTATCAGGAATATCTGCCTGAAGGAATCTGGCAGTCCTGTGACTATAAAAAATGCAGGAAGAACTGCAGCTAATGCTGTTAAATTCATAAAAATACCTGTTTTAAATGCCCCAAAAATCCTCGTGTTTAAAGGTCCCTCTTTTGATTTAATGGCGCGGGAAGTCAGGAGTATGTCTGTGTCAACAGAATATCCTATCATCATCAGGAAGGCTGCTATTCCTGCTGCAGAGATCTTTATTTCAAACATATTCAGAATGGCTAGAGGAATTACAATGTCTGCAAATACGGCAAAGATGACAGCAACGCTTGGAATAAAAGTCCTGAAAAGAATAAAAATGACAATAGACATCAGAATAAAAGAAATAATCAACGCTGTAACAAGCTGTCTGTA
>JBBSXY010000108.1:0-2154 GCA_038045525.1 Nanobdellota archaeon
TCTGAGATTCTCTGACAATAAAATTAGGAATACTTGAAATTATTGGCACGTCGTTTCTGCAGTTTAATTGGAGATTTTGGCTTCCAGGGTTAAAATCCGGATCATCATCGTCGCAATCTGTTCCCGATAAGCCTGATTCCTTTAAACATTGCAATGAAGCATTTTTTATCGAATATCCTTCCTTGCAGTAACTGTCCCCGTCAACGTCTCCCAGGTCATAGCCGCTGCAGTCCTGGTCAATTCCGTCATAAGCCACCTCAACTTCATCAGGGTTTATCCCGGAATTCGAATCATCGCAGTCTTCATCACTGTAAAATCCGTCATCATCGTTGTCTTCCCCAATTAATACCCAGTCAAGGGAATTTCTGAAAAGCTGTCTGGAGTCAACGCTCCAGTATTTTGGCGTGACAATGCCAAAAAATAAACTTCTTTTTTCCCCGGTTTTCCCGTCTAAATATTTTGTTCCGGGATATGCAAGCGCAACAACAGAGTCAGAAGATATCCTTCCGTCAATGCGCGCTATCAGCTTAATTCCCGTTGCCTTTTTTCCAGACAGGTAATATGTGTTGACATTTATGTCGTGAAGAAAGTATGCTTTGAAAATTTCCTGAACACCGTCTGAAAGCGTTGTGCTAAGGGTGTTGAACCTTATGCTTGTCGGGCTTGTAACTAAACCCCTTCTGAGGCTAAATCCCCACTGGGAATTATACTCGCTGATAATCAAAGAATTATATTTTTCAGCAGGAATTTTTGTAAAATCATCGAAATTATCATTTCCAACCAAAAGCATCCTGTATTTTGAAAAATTCACAGATGTCAAGTTTGATTCACGAATAACATCGTATGTCAAGCCATGATTGCTTATTTCACTGGTTAAAAAAGGATCTGCCTGGCTTTTTACAATATAAGCTATGTCTGCCGCTAATACAGAACTAACCAGAAAAACCGTCAAAAAGGCGGTTAAAGCCACCAATACCAGTTTCTTCATCTTCTTCTCCTTGCATTTACTTTTTTCCTCCTTCTATCGCCTTTTTTTCCTTTTTTCGATATGAAAATCATCAAAGCCACAAGAATAATTGACAAGACAAGAACAGAGACAATCAGCAATCCCGAGCCGGTTAAAGAGATTTTATTTTTTCCGCTTATGTCGCCAATTACTCCTGTATCTTCCTCACCGGTTCCTGCCCCCCCTGCATCTCCATCTCCAGTCCTGCTTCCTTGGTCCTTTTTTGCTACCACAATAATTTCAGAAGACAAACCAACCCCTGTTTTTTGCTCTCCCAAACTGGAGAAAAGAACATTTATTTTTCCTTTGTAAGTTCCCTCTTCTTTTACCTTAACGGTAAACTGTGCTTTTCTTTCTGTTTCTGGCTCCAAGATAAAGCTTTTATCAATCAGTTCAATGAATTCCCCTGTTTCAGCATCAATCTGGAGAGTGATGTTTATGGACTCATTATTCACGTTCTTTATCAGGAGACTTTTTTCAATTTCAGTATTTGTCCATCCGTTTACCTCAGGATAAAGCACCATCCTTGCATTTCCCATAGTCCCTGTAATGGCGCTGGCATCCCCCATGCTAAACAATGGAAGGAATAAAATCAGCACCACGATACCTAATCTTTTAATCATTAGTAATTCCAGAGTAGTTACCCTTTTTAAGTATTGCTGTCGTCGAGAAAATAGTTTTTGTCATTACTTCTTTTAGGTGAAAATAAATAAATCAAAGGAAAAAAGCCCGAAATTAAAAATTCTAAATTAATCAGTCATTTAGGCAACATCAAGACTTACATCTTCGCTGTCGCTGTTGCCTGCCTTGTCTGTTGCCCTGATTACAATGTCGTGCATTCCTGTTTTGAATGACTTGGTCCTTAAGCTGGTTAATCCATAAGAATTACAATTTGAGCATATTCTTTTCCATATTGGACTTAAATCAGAGTTGTCTATGAAATCCAAAGTGACATCTTCGCTAGCACTTAAATTGAAAGGAACTCTTCTTCCATAAGCAGTATCTACAGGAGCATTTACTGTTAGCAAAGGGGAAGTTGTATCAACCAGGACATTTACTGGAATAGAACTATCTGTGTTATTCGCAATATCTGTTACATTGAACCAGTATTCAATTTCCTGCCCATCAAAAGCTGTTAAGTCAACTTG
>JBBSXY010000109.1:0-5033 GCA_038045525.1 Nanobdellota archaeon
CTGAATAGCATCAATGGCATAAAGGCCAAGATTTTCATAGGGCAGGCAAAAAAGGCGGTTGCTGGTGGGGATTCAAGAGAAGTTTCAGGATTAAGCCAGAAAGAGCAAAAGAAGATAATCCATGAGTTTTCCGGAAGAGAGATAAATGTCCTTTGTGCTACAAGCATAGGGGAAGAAGGCCTGGATATACCTGAAGTCAACGTGGTTATTTTTTATGAGCCTGTAGCTTCTGCGATAAGAGCTATCCAGAGAGCGGGCAGGACAGCGCGGTTAATGAGGGGAAAGTTAATAATGCTGATAACCAGAAAAACGAGGGACGAGGCTTATTTCTATGCTTCAAGGGCGAAAGAAAAAAAGATGCATTCAGCAATAAGCTCAATAAAAGAAAACCTAAAAGATGATGGAGATGTTCAGAGGACTCTGAAATGAAAGATAGACGGGAGAAAAATTCCTAATGAAAGAAATTTTCAATATTTTTTCAAGGAGAAAAACTAAACTACCGGAAAAACCAAAGATAGAAATAGACTACAGGGAAAAAAATTCTCTTGTAGTGTCTGAACTGATTGCCTTAGGGCTCGAAGTGGAAGTGAAGGAATTGAAGGTTGCAGATTATATTGTGGGGGGAACAGCTATAGAAAGAAAAACTGTTTCTGATTTTATAGCCTCTATGAAAAACGGAAGGCTTCTTAGGCAGCTCGAGGAGCTTAGACAATATGAATCCATGCTTCTTATTATTGAAGGCATAGACGAGCAAGAACTCTACACAGACTCTGAAGAAGTTGTAGGAATGCATCCAAACTCAGTCAGGGGTTTTCTTCTCTCGATTCTCCTGAATTACAAAGTTCCGGTGATATTCACTAAAAATTATGAAGACACAGCAAGATTTATTTCAGTTCTTTCCAGAAAGAAGCCAAAGGAAACTCCCCTAAATGTCACAAAAAAATTTCTCAGTATGAAGGAGCAGACCCAGTATATTCTTGAGGGGTTTCCAGGAATAGGTCCGAAGACAGCAAAAAAACTGCTTAAAAAATTCAAAACAATAAAAAACATAATCAATGCTCCGGAGGAAGATCTCAAGAAGGAAATAGGAAAAAAGGCAGATAATCTTTTAAGGATTATAGAGCAGAAATATTAATCTGATTTTGGTATTTTACCCATTCTCTGCTTAAGTAATCCGCTATATTCCTTTAAAATTTGGGAAACTAATGCAGATTTTTCCAGTGGAGTTGTTTCTTGTCCAGCATTTCTGACATTTATTGCATAACCCCTCTCGCTTCTATTTTTTTTGGCGGCAAGCTTTAATGGAGAGTTATATTTTGAAAAAAGGTTCCAATGAAAAGGATGATGTAGGGATATTATTTGTTCTATGGAAAAACCGGTTTTCTCAGAAACCCTCTTAAATACATGTTCATAAAAAAACATCAAGGTCCGACAAATAATTCTCCTGAACCAAATTCAAAACCGATTCAATATGGGAATTGGCGAAGTCTTCCAAATTAATCTTATTCATCAGAAATACTCCAAAAAACTGTTTATAATTTTTGTTATATTAAAAAATACTCTTCAATTGTATCATAAACCGGTCCTTTCGGAGTCAAAGTTGACTTTTTAAGCCTAAAACTATCAATCCTAAATTTTAGCGAATCGGGGATTTTTATCTTTTTAATCTGATTCAAGAACCTTTCTTTGCCTTTTATCTTCTTTATTCTGACAATGGTCAAATGGCTCATGAATCTGGCTTCTTTTTCAAAAATCCCAGAAAGAGAATCATCGATTGCGTTTTGCAATTTGTCGCAACCATCTAGTTTTAGCCATACTATTCGTAAGTATTCTGGAGAAAAAACACCAATTTCTGAGATTTTGGTTTCAAAGGCATGAACATCAATTTCCTTAAGCCTTTTTTTAACTTCCGACAGAGTTTTTTCATCAATATCTCCAAGAAACTTTAATGTCAAATGCAGGTTTTCTGTCTCTGTAAGCTTGCCCCTGAAATCTGGGAGATTTTCCTGAATTTTTACTATTTCCATTTGCATATTTTCGGGAATATCTACAGATATAAATGCCCTGACATTATTCATTTTTTTCTGGACTCAATCCTATCCAAAATAATCAGGTTAAGAAAACCTAGAAAGGCTATAAATCCGACAATAAAAAATAATACCCTAAATCCTAAGGTATCAGCTACCTTTGCCCCTACAAAAGATGCGATGGCTATTCCAATCCCTACACTTGTGCTCCATAGTGTATATTCAAAACCCCTGTGCTTTTGGTCCATGTAAGTCGTGAAAAGACTGAACCAGGCAGGATAGGCGAGGGCAGCACCAAATCCGTAAATTGCCTGTGCAATAAAAATAGTATAAACACTTTTGGCAAAAAAATAAATAAACGGAACGGTGACAATCATTAGGGTTCCGAGCAGGAGGGAATGTGTTTTGTGCTTTTCTTTATCAATGAAATACTTTGACAGAGGTAACTGTACAGCGGATTTTACGATGAGAAAAATTGTTGTGGAAAGCCCTGCAGTAACAAGGGTTCCTCCTATGAGGTTTTCTGTTATAAAAACCGCAAATATTGGTGCTATAAGCCCGAAACTGCTTAATATTAAAATATCTGATAATACCAGCAATAAAAATTTTTTATTCATAGTGGCTATAAACCATTATGGATTTTAGATTTATAAATTATATTAGTTCTGCAAGTATTTTTGCCCCAAGTTTAACAGTCACCTCTGCTCCTGGCCTCTCTGGATTTATCTCAACAATGTCTATAACCTTGAGCCCTCTTATCTTATTCAGTCTTTGAACCAGATATAAAAGTTGTCTGCTCGTCAAGCCTCCCGCCTCAGCATATCCTGTAGCCGGGGCAAATGCAGGGTCAACGACATCTATGTCAATGGAAAGATATAGTTCTTTTCCACTGGAAAATTCCATTATTATATCGCAGGTATCTCTTAAATCTTCCAGCAACTGGTTCATTCCTGTGACTCTTATCCTGTTTCTGGATAAAAACTCAATTTCAGAGGGGTCTGAATTTCTCACTCCAACAAGGAGGATATTTTCGGCTGGAAAACCATTGTTGACTAAAGCCATTAGCCATTCCCTGTGCGTTGGGATTTTAAAATTTTCAGCGGCAGAAAACATGCAGTCAGGATGCGCATCAAGAATAATTAAACATGGGTTTTTACCAGAGCTCTTGCAATGCTCGAGAAATGCTTTCCCCAAAGAATAGCTCACGGAGTGGTCTCCTCCGAGAAAAATAGTTTTGGGTTTGGTTTCAAAAATTTCCAGTGCATTTTTGTATATCAAGCCATTCGCTTTCTCCAGATTGGAATTATCCAGATGAATCTCCTCCAGATCCAGCAAATCAACATCGATGGGTTTTCCCTGTTCATTGCTATAAATTTCTTTTAAAGACTCAAGAACTGCATTTCCGGCTTTCTCGCATCCTCTGCTTTCTCCCGATCCATTTATTCCCTGAACCTTGACTATAAACATAAATTTCAACAGAAATAGATATTTTTAAATATGGTTATTCCGGCACCAGTGCAAAAAAGCTATATTTTCTGATTTTGGCAAGCTTCTTGACATCTTTCAGCTTAACGGCTCTGATGTTTTTTTCAAAATCATAAAATTCCTTGACTTCTCGGTCAATTTCGTAAAAAAGAAGGAAATTCATCTGTATTTCTGAATTTTCCATAGATATTTTATAATTTCCCATAAGCTGATTTTTTGTTGATTCTAATTCTTTTTCTGTTAATTCATTAGCCACCTTTCTAAATTCATCAAGGATAATCTTTTTGTTTTCTTCTAATTTTTCCTTTGCGGTTCCGACATAAATATAACTATATGAAAAATCTTTATTTGCATTAGTGTCTCCAAGAATAGCATAAGCAAGGTTTCTTTTTTCTCTTATTTCGCGAAAGAGCCTAGACGACATTCCATAAGCCATTATGGCCATTAACACCTTTGCAGCGTATATTTTCTTATCGGTTGAGAGAGGGGAATGAAATGCCAAAACCACATTTGCTTGATCTATTCCCTTTCGTTTCTCGATTTTTTCTCTATTTTTCAGAGTTATTTTTTGTTTATTTATCCTGGATTTTCCCTTTCCAAAATTATTTTCCGCAAATTTTACAATTTCCGAGAAATCAGCCTTTCCCACAATGCAAAGGATCATATTATTTGGTTTATATGCATCTTGGAATCTTTTCACCAGCTTTTCTCTATCAATCGAATTCATAGTTTTATGAGTGCCTATTAATGGAATTCCCAGGGGTTTTTCATATAAAAGTCCCTGTATCTGGTCAAGAACATATTTTTGAGGATTGTCATAATCCATTTTCATCTCTTCAAAGATGACTTTCCTTTCTTTTTCCATTTCTTTCACATCAAAAAGAGGATTTTTTACCATATCGCTTAAAACATCTAAGGCTGTGTACAGTTTATCTGAAGGTATCTTGCACCAGAAAGTGGTTATTTCTTCATCTGTAAAACCATTCATAACTCCTCCATTTTTCTCAATTTCTCCTGAAATTTGGCTTGATGTTCTATTTTTAGTTCCTTTGTAAAGCATGTGCTCAATAAAATGGGAGATTCCCCTCTCAGATGCAGATTCATTTACTCCTCCATACCTGAAAGCAATGCCAACACTTACAACGGGAAGGTTTCTATTCTCAAAAATGATAGTCAATCCATTTTTCAGCACTTTTCTATAAAATTTTCGGTGCATTTGGTAAAAAAGATTCCGGGGTATTTAAAGATTAATTCTTAGAAAACATTTTTTTGGATGAAAAAAAATAGGATGGTGAGGATTGTTATCACAATAACTGAAACAAAAACTATCACATATTTTTCTTCCAATTTATCTAGTATATTTTTTGTTGAAGTAGAGATTGATGTTTCTTCCATATTCTGATTCGCCTCTTTTTCTATTTTTATTTTGTATACAAAAACATTCGCTGCTATGAATAACATGATTATGATTATCCAGAATATTCTTTTCATTTTTTAGCCTTTTAAAAGGTAAAATACGAT
>JBBSXY010000109.1:5133-10851 GCA_038045525.1 Nanobdellota archaeon
TCTATATAAATTTTACTTTATGAAAACAAGATATCTTTCGCCGGCAATTTCAAAGTCATCGGTAACCTTAAATTTTTCTTGGATAAAATCAGTTATCCAGTTTCTTTTTGCTTTGAACCTTCTCCTTTTGAGCATACTTTGTGTTGGAAGGCTCACAACCATTTTTTCAGATAACGGAGCAATCTCTGTCAGTAATTTTTTTGAATAATCTCTTCTTAAAGCCTCTAGTGAATCCAAAACCTTAAATAAAAACACAATCTTTCTTCCTCTTTCTTTTTTTATTAATTTTTTTATTTTTTCCAGCTGAAATAAACTTGAATGGACTGCTGTTGCATCAAATTTTTGTTTTTTGAAATAATCATTCATTAGTGTAACAAGTTGTCCGATACCTTCTATTCCTATGTATCTTACCTGAGGAATAAACCCCAAGGAAAATCCGTTAACTCCTGCGCCTAAATCAAAGATTGTCCCGTTAAATCTCCCTAAAATCCTTCTGTAAATTTCTATGTAATGAGGAAGCCTTTCTCTTGTTGAAAGATGCTTTCTTAAAATCCACTCGGGAGTTCTTTCCCTAATTTGGCCAAGCTTGGACGAATTTACAAGCAATTTCCTGCTTCCGAAGGCACCGTAAGACCTGTGAAGTATTTCTCTGGTGCATTTGATATTTTCCTCATCAGAATTTTGTTTTTTAAAACAGAGCGAAAGAGCCATTTCAACATCCTCTAAAGGCAAATCTCTTAATTCAGGCTTTTTCATGATTTCTTTTATTAGTTGTTTTTTATCCATATATTTTTTAATCTATGCCTATTTAAAAAATATATGGCTTCAACAAACCAATCCCCGCAATATCAAAAAGCCCAGGCGGGGTTTTTGGGTGCGCAGACAAATGAGGAAAAGCTGAGATGGCTGGAGGAGATGATTCGGGAGTGTCCTAAACACAAATCGGCAGAAAAAATGCTGGCAAATTTAAAATCGAGATATGTAAAATTAAAAGAGAAAATTGAAAAAATAAAAAAGGCTTCCAGAAGTTCTGGAAAGCCGGGCATTAAAAAAGAGGAAATGCAGGCTGTGATTATAGGACTTACAAATTCAGGAAAATCTTCCTTGTTGTCTCTTTTGACAAATGCAAAGCCAGAAATTGCCCAACATTATTTCACAACAAAAACTCCTGTAGTTGGAATGATGAATTACTCTGGGATTAATATACAGATAATTGAGATTCCCGCAATAAAATCGGAATATTATGATGCTGGGCTTGTAAACACTGCAGACGTGATCCTTATTCTTGTGAGTGTCCTTGATGATATAGAAAAAATAGAAAATGAGCTAAAAAGAGCAAGAGGTAATAAGATAATTGTGTTTAATAATAAAAACAACCTGGACGAAAGAAAGCTGGAGTCGACGCTAAAAAGCAGAAAATTAAATTATGTCATTACTAATGCAGAAACAAGAGGAAATCTTGAAGAGCTGAAAGAAAAAACCTTCAAGGCATTTGGAAAAATCCGCATTTTTACAAAAGAGCCTGGAAAACCAAGGTCAGATAACCCCTTGGTGCTGGAACCAGAGTCTACTGTAAAAAATGTTGCAGAGAAAATTTTCCATAATTCCTCAAAAGTCAGGGAAACAAGAATTTGGGGTCCAAGCTCAAAATTTCCCGGGCAGAAAGTAGGCCTAGAACATAAGTTAAGGGACCTTGATGTTGTTGAATTTAAAACTCGTTAAGGATAAGCCTTCGTTGACAGGGCTTCAAGTTCCTTTCTATGTCTATGAATTGGTCTTAAAAGACTCGTGATCTCTTCGGAAAGGGCATTTTTTAGGTCAAGTGGATGGAGCTTTTTTGCCATGAAATCCTTTTCAATTTGCTGGTAATTTTTATATTCAATATCTCCTCCGTGCTCCCTGTTTCTTTTTACAGTAAATTTTTTTTCATTATCCTCTTTCATAACCATTATCACATATTTCAGGAAAGCCATTATCCCATTATCAGGATTTCCTGCAACACATTCTGCATTCTGTATCTTGGTTTTTATGGTTTTTTCATCATCTAGCAGATCTATCTTTGATTTTTCATCAGAAGCAGACATTTTTTTTCCGACAAGGCCTGGAATTAAAGGCGTCATGACTTCCACTCTTGGTTTGTATCCTATCTTTTGATGGTATTCCCGGGCAAACATGAAAATCTTTCTCTGGTCAGCTCCTCCATACTGCACATCTGCATCGAGATACTGCTCGTCAAGCATCTGCATTATGGGATAGACAAGGCCTGATAGTTTAGGATTGTCTCCGAATTTAACAACCTCTGACGCCGCTTTCTTCAAATCATGGACTGATGCCAGAGAGGAAACCTGCAAGATGTCATACATATACTCTGGCTTTAATTCAAACTCACTTCCCTTAACAAATTGCAGATTTTTTATGTCAACTCCTATCGCCTCAAACATCAGGGGGATTATTTTTTCATAATAATCATATCTCTTGTCAAGAATAATCCAGGGGGTTCCATCCAAGGCACCATGAAGATCAGCTAAGAGAATTTTAACCCTAAATCCTGCCTTAAGAAAATCCGAGAGTTTCAAAACCCACAAAAAATAGGCGACATGGGGTCTTCCTGTTATCGCTGTGCCAAGGTAAACCACTGGTTTCTCCTTCTTTTTTAATAATTCTTTAAGTTCAGATTCTGTCACAATTTCCTCTGTATTCCGTGCAATCAGCCTGAGCCTCTCGTCGATGTTTGTAACCATTGTCACATAAAAAACCATTAATTATTAAACCTTTTTATTTAGGGCAGATAATCCCATTATTTAAGGAAATTATTTTATTATCTGAAGATATATCGAAGAAATGCTCCTGTTCCTGCTACTGTGCTCTCAGGAGTGGTTGTTCTCTCTGTACCGGTACTGGATTCTGTTTTTTCTCCTGCTTCACCACCACCAGATCCTCCGTCACCGCCAGACTCACTTGGAGTAGTTGTCGGTTCTGTAAACTCCTCCTGTCTTTGCTCCTCTCCAAACTGCCTCATTACCTGCTCGCATGACTCTCTTGTAAATGCACCAGCCTCCCGACATGGCCCAGGCCAATTATTAGGAGATTGTTCTCTGCGCTCTTGACGCTCTGCATAATGCTCCCTTGCTCCCTGCGATGCAGAATCATAGCATTTCAATCTTTCTTCAGAATCCTCTATTTCCCGACAGTTTGCCCCACCAAATCCGCTTTCTGGTCCTCTAAAGCTTTCTCCTTCATCCCTGGTTGATTCCATAATCTCCCTGCATTTCTTTTCGTCACCTCTGCTTTCTCCTGTCAAGCCCGCATCCAAGCATTCTTGGGGAGCATTTATCTGAAACATTAACTTTCCGCATTCTTTGGGATTTGTTAATCCTTTTTCAATGCATTCTTGGGGAGCATTTAATTCAAACATAATTTTCTCGCAAATTTCCCTTGCTTCTCTTTCATTCTTAACATCTGCTTCTATCAAGGCATTTTCGCATTCTTCAGGGGCATTTGTCTGAATCATTATCTTCCTGCACTCTTCAGGGCTTGTTACTCCCGCCTCCCTGCACTCTCTTGGCATATGCAGATCAAACTGAGAGTCTGAAACATCTTTTTCCAAAGAATCAAAAACGTCCTGCAGATGAGGAGGTAACTCAGGCATTTCTAGATTATCCAGTTTTTCACACGATTCCTCATTTTTTTCTATATCGCACTGAACAGCTAGGGGAGCGGCTATTGAGCATGTTTCAGCAAATTCTGTGAAGGGGATTTCCTCGCATCTGCACTGTTGCCCTGAAGTTTCAAAGCATTGGCTCATAATCTCTCCGAACTTTATCGCTTCCTGTCTTTGCTCTTCTGTTAGTTTCCTGTCAAGTTTCTTGTGCCAATCCGGATTATCCTCCCCAGTTGAGCAAACTCTTGAATATTCTAATGGATCCAGTTGAGAAAGAGTTTCACACAATTCTTTAATTTTATTTGCAATCTCGGCAGCAGTTACAATTGATTTTTCTCTTTCTACAACATCATCAAAAAATTCTTCCCTGTCTTCTTCCGGAATCTCTGCTTCTACCTCTAGTAATACATTATAAATTGCTGCAGCGCTTCTCCTTGCCTCTTCAGATTCACCAGGACTAATTTCTTCCTCAAAATTCTGTGCGTGTTCCTCATATCTCTCTAAAGCTATTCTTGCCTCTTCAATTTTTCCTTCTTGAATCATTGCTCTTATCTCTGCAATTTTTTCTTCCCTGATACTTGAATCATCTCCAAATCTATCAAAAAATTCGTCGATAAAATATAATGCAGAATCTGGAGTTACTCCTTCTGTTTCCTGGAGCTCGGCATTCTCGTCAACAAAAGAAACCTCATTGCCTCCAACAGCACCCTGTTTTTCATCGATAACAGATGTTGTTTCATCTTGAGCATTAATAAATCCTATAAGAAAAACTGCTAATAAAAATATTGTAAAAAATAGGACTTTCTTTTCCATAATCTATTTTAAAGGACAATGATATTTATAAATTTTTATACATAGCTAAAGGGCATGCTAGCAGAGCTTTTGCTTTTTCTCTTCCTTGGCATTCTTGCGGGAACCTTCACAGGCCTCATGCCTGGAATCCACATAAACCTAATAGGTGCTGCTCTTGTTTCTGGAACCTTTTCAATTCTTGCGGGAGTAAATTCAATTTATCTTATAGTATTCATAGTTGCCATGTCTATATCCCATGTTTTTCTTGATTTTATTCCGTCAATTTTTCTCGGTGCCCCTGAAGACGGAACAGAACTCTCTGTTCTTCCAGGACACGAAATGCTTAAAAAAGGCGAGGGATTTCTGGCGGTTCATCTTGCAGGCGTTGGATGTCTTTATGGTTTGTTTATTTTTCTCCTTCTGATTTTTCCTTTGTATTTTCTTTCCGCTTTTATTAAAAATCTCCAGGGGTCAGTTATTGCTCTTGGGCTTATTGCGGTGTCTTTGAATATGATTCTTCTGGAAGAAAAGAAATTCTCCGGGCTGGGGGTTTTTTTGCTAACAGGTGTACTCGGATATATTGTTTTAGGAATGGAATTGAAAGAGCCTTTGCTTCCTCTTCTTACAGGATTATTTGGTACCGCAAGTCTTTTTTTCAGCATAAAACAAAAGACGAAAATAGAAAAACAGGCGACAGAAAAAAAGGCGGAAATAGAAATTAAAAAAGAAGGAAAATCTTTGCTCAGCTCCGCCCTTTTTTCTCCATTAAGCCTTTTTCTTCCTGCAATAAGCGGCGGGCAGATTGCAATCATAAGCAATCAATTTGCAAAGACGGACAGAAAGCAGTTTCTTTTTATGTTAGGAACAATAACAATGCTGACAATGTGTCTCTCTTTCCTGGGATTGTTCTTAATATCAAAAACAAGAACAGGTTCTGCAGCAGCTATAAAGAGCCTTATTGGAATTCCCGAATGGAATGTCTTTTTCCTGATTGTCTTCGTGATTATTGTTTCTAGTTTTGTTTCATTTTTTATTTTAAACATCTTGTCCAAGAAATTCCTGCTGGTTCTTGAAAAAATAGATTACTCTAAGGTTTCAATTGCCACAATAGTTGTAATAGCAGTTGTAACCTTCCTAGTTTCCGGATTTATCGGACTGCTTGTCTTGGTTGTTTCATCACTCACCGGAATTTACTGCATATCCTCTGGGGTAAAAAGAACGAACATGATTGGTTGTCTGATTCTGCCGACGATTTTGCTTTATCT
>JBBSXY010000109.1:10951-12842 GCA_038045525.1 Nanobdellota archaeon
TAAAAAGAACGAACATGATTGGTTGTCTGATTCTGCCGACGATTTTGCTTTATCTGGGTTTTTAAAAGATCTGATTGCTTTGCCAGATTTTCCTAAACCCACCTCGATAAACCTTCCTGCTTTTCTAATTCTTTTCCAAATATAGAATCTATATGTCTCTTCGTAAGCTCCAAGCTTTGTTTTATATATGAAGAGAGGTTGTATTTTTTTGCGAGTTCCAGGGCAGGTTCAAGGTATTTTTTAATTCCTCCTTCATTTGTCGTGAAGATTATTTTTCCGCCGCATCTGGAACACACGCCTGATAAAGGAGGGCGCCTCATTATCCCATTGCATGCGACACAGCGAAATTCCTGCATTGAAAACTTTCTGAGATTTCCTCTTAGGTCTTTAAGAAAGTGCCTTTCTATGATAAGCCTGGCTGTTTCACTTGTGTTTGCAGCCCTTATTTTTTCAACGAGTTCCATCTGATGATTTAGTTTGTCTTGCATGGTTTCCAGAAGTTTGTAACTGGAACATGTAACTCCATCATTGAAATTTTCAGTGCTGTGTGTAAACATCAGTCCTTTAAATGGATCCTTTCCCTCCTTCAATACAGTTCTTACGTCATTTATCTGAATTTCAGAAGAATGTCTTCTTTGCTCTGCAAGCCTGTATAACTCCAGAGGGTATTCATCAACAAGTTCAAAATCCATGATCTGGTCATCGACTTCTCCGGCATCAATTCTTGCATTCAGAACCAGTGGGCAGTCCTGTGTTCCTCCTCTGTGTTGCGGAATAAATTCCCGTGAAAAATTTAAAAGAACGTCTCCGAGGAGCATTATTGCAGCCTCATCACCATCACAGTCCCTTCTTATTGCGGCATGCATGAAAGGGCTCGCAAACATTCCAAGAGTATTTGAAAATCCAATTATCCTGCAGACAACTCCCGCACAGTTATGGGGGGCTATGCATACGCCAAGCTTTCCAACCAGGTCTTCCCGTTTTTTTACATTGTACATGGGTTTCATATCATAAAATTTTACAAGCATGTCGTCTATGAAATGGCATATTCTCATGAAGATGTCGTCTGCCCTTCCATCTGGAGATTCCGGAGAACTCGGAAGCAGGATGTCGTGTGGCATTAATTCAAGGATTTGGTCTTCTCTCTTTAATTCTTCTCCGTAAATATCCACATCATATCCTATCTCCTTCAATTTTTCTATGCTCACGCCTATTTCTTTTGGCTTAAAAGAGACAAGCGGCATTTCTGTTGCGTCGAATCTTATCGTTCCGTCCTTGTTCACCTGAAGGTTAAACATCGCTCTAAGTATCCCTTTAGAGAGATGTTCAACGACATGATCTTTAGAGCTGGTTCCTCTGACTCCTTTTATTAAAGAAGGGATTTCTCCATTGGAAAGGCCTAGTTTTTCCTTTGCTTTTTCGAAATAATGGTTTATGTCAATGGTTTTATTGGAATAAGACACAGACACTTTGTGCTCTTTACACATCTCTATGTTGGTTTTTTCGCACTTGGGGCAATAAAACATCTTTTTAGTTTTAGAATTACAGATTTCGCAGGTTCTGTAAATTGTATCTGTCCTGCATTCCTCGCAGTAAAATATAGGGAATACGCTTGCAACACCCCCCTTTTCAAGGGACGAGTGAAAACTTCTCAATCTTCCTCCTTCGCTTCCCACAGGAAAAAGGACATTCGGGCTTCCTGTTAATTTTCTTAATTTCGCTTTCTCAGGTCTTCCCATTCTGGCTCCTATGAAATCGCCTGCCTTGTCTCTTATATGGAATTTTGAAATAGAATTTATGGTTTTTAAGACAAGGTCTTTTTTGTCATCCAAGTTATCCAAAATCCCGGTTGAAACCCCTTCCTTAACTTTTCCTTCATAAATATCGATAT
>JBBSXY010000110.1:0-1115 GCA_038045525.1 Nanobdellota archaeon
ATTGGTTGAAGAAACGTTGGCAAATATTCCTAAAAATAGGGTTGACGATGTGGTTTTGTTTGAACCTTTTGATTTAGAACGCCCAAGTGGCCTTAATATGTTAGAATACGACACGCCAGAGCAGAAAGATTTTGCTGTACAGGAAATGATATCAATTTTTTATAAATTGTTTCCGCCAGAAATTATTGGTCCAATGTTTGAGCACTATATGAGAAACGCTATGCTGGCCTTGATGGCAGACAAAGATAATCCGGGCACCCTTGTTGAAATTCCAAAAATGTTTACCGACCCGGCATTTCTGCAAGAAAGATTAAAAAAGGTTACAGATCCGGTTGTAAGAAGTTTTTGGTTAAAAGAGTGGTCAGCAACAACTGGAAATACCCGGTCTGATATGCTTGGCTATGTTGTTTCAAAAGTGGGCCGGTTTATTGAAAACGAAATGATGAGAAATATTATTGGCCAGTCGCATTCCGGTTTTGATTTGGCAAAAATAATGGATGAAGGAAAAATATTTTTAGCCAATTTGTCAAAAGGTCTGACTGGCGAGGTCAATAGTTCATTGCTTGGCTTGATTTTGGTTTCTAAAATGCAAATGGCAGCAATGCGCAGGGCAAGAATTTCAGAAGATCAGAGAAAAGATTTTTATCTTTATGTTGATGAATTCCAAAATTTTACCACAGACAGCGTGGCAACTATTTTGTCTGAAGCCAGAAAATATAAATTAAATTTAATAATGGCCCACCAATATATTCCCCAATTAACGGATCAGATTAAAAATGCTGTTTTAGGAAACGTAGGCACAATTGGAGCTTTTAGAATTGGGGCCGAAGACGCCGAATTTTTAGAAAAACAATTTGAGCCGGGTTTTTCAAGGTTTGATTTGGTAAATTTAGATAACTTTAATTTGATTGTGAAAATGATGTTAAATAATAAAACATCAACTCCTTTTAAGATGGAAATCATGCCAAAGAAAAAAGGAAGACCGGAAATTGTAGAGGCGATCAAAAAAATCTCAAAATTAAAATACGGCAAGCCAAAGTCAGTAGTAGAGCAAGACATAGGCAAGCGTTCTTTTACAGATGCTCCGCCCCCTTCGGCAGGCTCAGGGCAAGCGG
>JBBSXY010000111.1:0-1014 GCA_038045525.1 Nanobdellota archaeon
ATTATTTTGATTATTATTTTAATTTCAATAAGCTCTTGGCTGCCTCCAAAAACATCTTAAGAAGTTTAATCGTAATGGGGTTGATTCTTGGTATCGGTTTTTTTGGCTTGTGGTTTTTGAGTGGGAGCGAAATTAAAATCACTCGCCCGAACGATACGGTCAGGCAGGAAAACCAAAATGGTGAAACCGACCAATTTTCTGATTTTGGAGGGAAAACGCCTCAAGAAACCATGGGGCTTCTTACCGGCGCCTTAGAAAAAAATGATTTAATATTGGCAGTTAAATATTTTGTCCCGGAAAATAGGGAAGTGGAATCACAAGATTTAACAAAACTTTATGACATTAATCTTATTGGTGATTTAATAAAGGACTTGAAGAATCTTAAAAATGGGAAGACAGTGGGCAGCCGCCATTATCTTTTTGAAGTGCCTGATGAGGCCGGTGGAACCGCGGCCGAAATTGAGCTGATAAAAAATGAAAATGGGTTCTGGAAGATTATTTCTTTATAGATGCTTGACTTTTTTTTGCAGTGCGCTATCATGTGAATAAGTGGGTTTATCTGCTGAAAGGCGGAGACCATTCAATGTTGGCGCAAAGCCCCGTTCTACGGGGCTTTGAGCTTTTAAGGACTTCCTCAAAAATTCCGCTTTAGGCAGAATTTTTGTTTGGAAACCTTATCCCGCCTTTATGGCGGGATTTGTTGCTTAATTTTATTGTTTCTTTTAAAATAGAAATAAACGACACATCCGGCTTTTAGAGGGGCCCGGTGCATACTGACAACCCACTTAAAGACATTTGAATTGGGGCTAGTCTCTCCCGGGTCCCTTTAAGAGCCGAATCATATGGAAATTAAAATCAAAACGACAAATTTTAGTTTAACACCGTCAATTAGGGACCATCTTCAAGAGAAATTGAACGCCTTAGATAAGTTTTTACCCAATGATAAAAGCATTTTTGCCGATGTTGAATTGGCTAAAACCACAAAACATCACCAAAAAGGAGATATTTTTAGAG
>JBBSXY010000112.1:0-2301 GCA_038045525.1 Nanobdellota archaeon
CGAAATGTTTTTTGCTGAAAGTTACTATTGCCATTTTAGAGTTTTATTTTTTTGGCTATCTCTGTATCTTTATTTAATTCATATTTTTTGGTCGGCCAAAAAGTAGCCAATCCATCATTGAAGTATCTTGGAATTAAATGTATGTGAAAGTGCGGGACATCTAATCCAACAACTGATAAGGTGACATAATTTGCCTCTGTCCCCCTTTTTATTTTTTCCATCAATATTTTAGCCTTAACAAATATTTTTTTTAAAATGTCTTCAGAAACATCTTCCATTTTTTCATGATGTTTTTTAGGTATCAATAGAGCATGGCCATAATTAACAGGATTGATATCTAAGAAAGCCAAGAAATCTTCATCTTCCCAGATTTTTACAGAGGGGATTTCTCCAGCCACGATTTTGCAGAATATGCAGTTTTCCATTTTATTTTATCCAGAATTTCATTTTCCTTAGCTGGTTTATGTCATTTTTGTACAATTCACGAAGGTCCTTTATGTTGTAGTAATTCATAACCATCCTGTCAAAACCAGGGCCCCAAGCCAGGACAGGAATGTTTTTCCCTAAAAGAGGAATAACAACCTCTGGCCTGAAAATTCCTGCTCCACCCAACTCAAGCCATGCTTTTTTTTCAGGATACCAGCAATCTATTTCCACGCTTGGTTCTGTATACGGAAAATATCCTGGGCGAAATCTTATTTTTTCAAAACCCATTTTTGCAAAAAATGCCTTTAAGTAGCCAAGAAGATGCCTGAAATTTGCCTTTGAATCTATGACAATTCCTTCTGTCTGATTGAATTCGAAGCCATGGCTCCAATCAACGGTTTCGTTTCGGAAACATTTTCCTATAGCGAAGAATTTTGCAGGAAGTTCTTCCTGCTTTAATTTTGCTAGAGTCTGTGCAGAAAGAACTGTTGTGTGTGTCCTGAGAACAAGCCTTTTTGCCTCTTCTTCATCCCATTTGTATCTCCATCCGGTGCTTCCCGGAACCCCTGTCTCGTGTGCTTCTTTTACAGACTTTACTATTTTCTTATCGGGAAGTTCTTCCTTTTTTTCAAGAAAGAAAGTATCCTGCATTTCCCTGACAGGATGGTCTTGTGCAGTGAATAAAGCATCGAAGTTCCAGAAGCTCGAAACAACGAGATCTCCCGACATTTCTTTGAAACCCATTTGAGTCCACACTGTTCTTGCATAGTCTGCAGCCTGATTAACAAAGTGCCTTTTTCCGCCGCTTATTTTTGATAAAGGAAGGCTTACCTCATATCTTCTGAATTTTTTGCCTTTCCATAGAGGCTCTTTTTTTAGCATTTCAGGAGTTATCTGCTCTATCAAATCCTTGTTCTTTAATCCCAAGGCCATTATTTCTTTTCCGAGGCTGGTCAGCTCTATGCCCATGGTTTTTTCATCAATTAGTTCTATTATTCCTTTTCTATTTTTCAGGGATTCGAGCGTATGCTGTTGTTTCTCACTTAAAGAACCATATTCCATTGGAAGGGATTCTATAAAGAGCTCCTCAGGACTTTTTTTGGAAATTTCTTCTTTTTTTGCGCCAAGAATTATCTTTCCATTTTTTAATTCTATGAATGCCTTTTTCTTTAAAGCCCCCAAAGAAGCCCTGAACTCTTCTTCTGAAAGACCGCTCTGCTTTTCTGCGTCTTCAATTTTGATAATCCTTTTTTCCTCCAGAAGTGCAAGCAACCGCCTCTCAGGAAGTCCCTTTCTCCTGTATAATGCCCCATTGACCCCGACATCAATTATTTTTTTCTGCTTCCTGGATATTTTTATCAGGCCCTTATTCTTTAGGTATTCAAGAGATCTTATCACAGAGACCTTATCTAAATTTGATTTTTTGCAGATTTCCGTAACATTCTTTTCTTCAAGATGCGGCAAAATCCGCTGTTCGTTAGGACTTAAAGACTCCAGGATTTTGTTGATATTTTCAGCCATTTTTTATCATCACAAATTTTTAGTCATCCATGTCGGCATCCCAAGAACAAGGCCAAGACACTTTAAATCATGCTTGTCTTTTTCCTGGTCGGTTTTTGAGATGAACCGCATTTTTAATTTATTTTTATTACAGAGCCTTACATTCTGCCTTACGCGGGCCAGCATCTCCGCCTTATCCTCTTTTTCTGCTTTGAAAATTTCTTCTATATTTATGCCCAAGGTAACATTTTTCTTTTTGGCTGTTTTTGCGAGAACCTGATTAAATCCGGAGTTTCTCTGTTTAATCCCGTCTTTCCTGCCTTCCTGGTTTATCAGCAGAACATTTATGGCTTCTTTTTCAAGAACCTTTCTCGC
>JBBSXY010000113.1:0-6669 GCA_038045525.1 Nanobdellota archaeon
ATGCAGGTCGGCTATGACTATGAATCAAAAACTTTTGACATAGACAGGGGAACAGGAGGAATGCCTGCCTCACAGAGGAACAAGGTTTTCATAGTCAGAGATTTGATAACGCAGCTGGAAAACAGGCTCGGAAAAATGATTCCCATAGAAGAGATTGAAAAAGAACTCGATGGGAAACTAACAAAAGATGAAATAGAAGAAGCGATAACTAAATTAGATGTGAGCGGCGTTGTTTTCCGGCCAAGAAGAGGTTATATCGGGAGAACTTGAAAGTGGCACAGGAACAGCAATTTAAAAGAAATACTGCATATAAGTTCAGAATCGGGGACATTCTCATAGGAAAACCTGTGACAAACTCTGAGGCTGAAGGAGAGAGATTCGCTTTTCTTGAACTAGGAGACAAAAAAATAGTAAGGGTGAATGTCATAGGAAATATAGTAGAAAAATATGAAAGTCTCGGGGAGACAAAATATCTGTCATTTACGGTTGATGATGGCTCTGGCCAGATAAGATTGAAAGTTTTTGGGGACAACACTGAAAGATTCAAAAATTTTTATCAGGGGCAGACGATTGTTGTGATAGGCGTCATAAGACACTGGAATCAGGAATTGTATATTTCCCCAGATGTCATGAGAGAAATGAATCCAAAATATCTCCTGATAAGAAAACTAGAAACAGAAAAGGAAAAAGCAACCTCACACAACCCGTCTTCTTTGGGGAAGGAACAGATAATCGCGATAAAGGACAGGATTTTTGATATGATAAAAAACTCTGAGGCTGAAGGCGGGATAGAAACTGAAAAATTAATTCTTAGATTGCAGGAATTCTCTCCTGCAATTATCACCAAGGAGATTCAGAAACTCTTGGAAGATGGCATTGTCTTCGAGCCTCGGCCTGGAAAATTAAGATATTTGGGTTGATCGAAATCTAAATTAAAATGAAAGCGAGAAGAGTTCATTTAACAGAAGGCGTAAATCCTAAATATTTTCCAAAGTTAGGCTAATCACTTTTTCTTTTTCTCCCTAAACTTCTTGTTAAAGTAATAGGCGAGCCATATTAGCAAAACCAACCCTGCTAGCGATATAATGAATCTTATCCAGTTTTCAGTATATGGCCAGTAGGCTCCACTTCCGTAAATTAAAGTTCCAATTCCCCCTCCCATAAGTCCTGCACCGACAGCTTCAAGACCAAAGAAAAAAGCTCCTACTGCAATTATTAGAACTCCTATAGGGAGAGCAAGGAAGAAAACTTTTTTTGATCTGTCTTTACTTAAATCATTGTATTCTTGGTTGCAATAATAATACAAATCACAATAACCTTCTGCCTGACCTACGACTTTTGGTCCGGCATTATAAACCCATTTTCCTCCTTCTGCAACGCAAGTTGAATTATTTTCTATTGGCCTGTCATAACTAATTTTTCCACAAAAATCGCCATAATTTGGTTTTGGAAATATAGTATTAATTCCGTAAAAAGTCACAAAAATGGTCAGAACAATTATGGCAATTCCAAGAACAATCTCTTTTATCCTCATTATTATATAAATTTTAAAAGATTTATAAACTCTTTCCTTTAAACAATAAGATGGAAACTTACGAAAAATTACTGGAAGAAGCTTACGGAAAGATAAAAAAGGCAGAAGGCAGCTCAGAAAGATTTGAAGTTCCGAAAGTTGAGGGGCATTTTGAGGGGAAAAAAACTATAATCACAAACTTTTCCCAGATAGCATCAATTTTCAGAAGAAATCCCGAGCATTTGCAAAAATTCCTGCTGAAAGAGCTTGCAGCTTCTGGCCAAAGAGAGGGGGACAGGCTTGTCCTCAATATAAAAGTCTCAAGCGCAAAAATAAACCAGAAAATAGAGGAATATGGGCAAGAGTTTGTTATATGCAAGGAATGCAAAAAGCCAGATACAGAACTCATCAGGGAACCACATAGCAGAGTCACGTTCATTCACTGCCTTGCCTGTGGAGCCAAGCACAGCGTAAGAAGTAAGATTTAATTAGAAATAAAAAATATAAACCTTTAAAAATCAATTTTTCCTAAGAGTTCTACGGAGGTAATGTGATAATGGTACAAGGATATTGTGTTAAATGCAAAGTAAAAGGCAGGGAGATGAAAAATGCACAGATAAAGCAAACTGCTCGGGGCGGCTACATGGCTCAGGGAAGTTGTTCTGTATGCGGAACAAAAATGAGCGCCATGCTGTCCAAAGACAATGCAGAAAAGGCAATGAAACAAGGAGCTAAAAAAGCTTTTTGAATTTGGCTTGGGGAAAACAGGGGTAAAATAGCCTGGATTCTGATATAAATATATTTAAATGTTCGTTGAAAAAGCAAGAATGATATTTGGAAAAAATTTTCCAGTAAGTTTAAATAAGTGATAAAATAGCTTTAAGAGTGTTGTTAATTTCCTAAAAATGTTCATAAAAATAATAAAATCATACAGGGAAATAGTTGCTGTTTGTGATTCTTCTATCCTTGGAAAAAGGTTTGAGCGAGGAAATTTTCAGCTTGATATAAAAGAATCCTTCTATAAGGGTGAAGAGGTTTCTGAAGAGAAAGCAATGGAAATAATGAAATCAATGGCTTCAGAAGATGCTACGTTCAATATAGCTGGTAAAGAATCTGTAAAAGCAGCCCTTAAAGCAGGAATAATATCTAAGGAAAGCATTGGAAAAATCCAAGGAATTCCTTTTGCTTTGGTTCTATTGTGATTTGTAATCTTTATTCTACCACATTAAACTTATAAACAAACTATTTTTATGATAAGAATGAACAAAAAAAGTAACAAAGAAGATCAGGAAGAACAGATAATTACAAGGGTCAGGCTTCCAAGAGGGGAGGAGATGATAGGGATTATAGAGCAGAGACTTGGGGGGAACAAGATGCTGGTCAATTGCCTTGATGGAAAAACGAGAAACTGCCGTGTGCCTGGAAGACTAAAAAGAAAATTATGGCTTCGTCCAGGAGATGTAATCATTGTAGAACCATGGGAGCTTGATAAGAACAAAGGGGATGTAATCTTCAAATACAAGCCAAACCAGATAGAATGGCTAAAAAACAAAGGATATCTAAAAAAAGATACTTTGGAGTTTTAAGATATCAATGATGGGTATTGGGTTAAAGACCAAATGGTGGCTATGATGGATATAAAACCAACATGGTAAGATTAAAGAGGTTTCTTACATTAAAATTTAAATAAAACAATGTTGATATAAAAGTGAAATGGAAACAATCATCTGCGAAAAACCACAGAGAATAATAAAAAACAGGAAAAATCTTGAGAAAAGGCTTGGAATAAAGATAACAGGCACAGGAAATAAGATTACAATACAGGGATCTCCAGAAAACGAATATGTTGCGGAAAGGGTGATAGAAGCCCTGGAGTTTGGTTTTCCTTTTTCTGTTGCTCTCTTGATAAAAGATCAGGATTTCATGTTTGAAGCTCTGAAAATAAAAGACTATACCAGAAGAAAAGATCTAGAAAAAGTCAGGGCAAGGATAATAGGAAAACAGGGCAAGACTTTAAGGACTCTTCCGGAACTGACAAAGTGCCATTTTGAAGTAAAAGACAATCAGGTTGGAATAATAGGATATCCAGAATACATAAGAAACGCCCAGGAAGCAATGATTTCCCTGATACGTGGTTCCAAACATGCTAATGTTTACGCTTTCCTTGAAAAACATCAGGTAAAGCCGGTTTTTGACCTTGGACTGAAACCAATCAAGAAGAAAAGCAAAAAGAAAAAATAGAGAAGTTTTAAATACGATTCCCTTTTTAGTTTTTTAAGCCCGAGTAGCTCAGTCGGTCAGAGCACATGGCTGTTAGATAAAATTAGATAATGCAGAGACCATGGGGTCGCTGGTTCGAGTCCAGCCTCGGGCGTTTTATTTTTAAACTACAATTTTTCATTAAAATCATGAAACAAAACAAAAAACCAAAAGTCCTCTTGGCAATGTCCGGAGGAGTTGATTCGAGCGTGGCTGCGCTTCTTCTGAAAAGGCAGGGCTATGAAGTAATTGGGGCTTTCATGAAAAACTGGTCTGACACTAAGAACGAGCTAACTGGTGAATGCTCCTGGAAAGATGACAGGAAGGTTGCTATGAGCATTGCTTCTAAAATTGGCATTCCATTAATAACATTGGATTTTGAAAAGCAATATAAAAAAGATGTAATCAGCCCGATGTTTGACCTTTACAGAAAAGGCATAACCCCCAATCCAGATATAGACTGCAATAATAAAGTGAAATTCCCTCTTCTCTGGCAAGCTGCAAAAAAACTGGGCGCAGAATTTATAGCCACAGGCCATTACATCAGAAAAAGCAAAGACGGAAAAAAACTATTAAGGGCCAAAGACGAAGGCAAGGACCAATCATATTTTCTCTACAGAATAGGTAAAAAAGATATTGCCTATAGCTTATTTCCTGTAGGAGAACTGATGAAAAAGCAGGTTCGTGAAATTGCCAGAGCGAACAAGTTCCCGAATTTTGACAGGAAATCCACTGTTGGAATTTGTTTTGTGGGAAAAGTGAACTTAAAGAAATTTCTGCAGGTGAAGATTCCACCGAAGGAAGGGAAAATTCTTGGCCCGAAAGGCAATCAGATTGGAAAACATGACGGAATCTACTATTACACAATAGGCCAGAGAATTGGTCCAAGATTTGGCATTGAAGTTGAAAGAGGAAACTCGTCCAAGCTTGGCCAAGTTAGAGGCAAAGGCCAAAAGCTTAAGAGGTGGTATGTGGCTTCTAAAAATCAGAAAAAGAATGAGATTGTGGCTGCACCGGAAGGCCATCCTTTGAATTACAGAAAAGAGATAGTTATGAAGAATTTCCATACAATAAATAAGAATCACATTTCTAAGATAAAAAGAGGTGATAAAATAAAAGTTTTATCTCGAATAAGGCATGTTGGAGAATTGCTACCATCTATATTAAAATACTCCAATAACAAATATAAAGTAACTTTAAACAAACCAATAACAGGAGTATCAGAAGGACAGGCGATTGTCCTCTATAAGGGAGAAGAGGTTATTGGCGGCGGGATTATTAGCTTTATCTAACAGAGAATAACAATCTTTAAAAAATAATTTTAGGTGAATAAACCATGGAAGGAATTAACATTAGAGAAATAGCCAAAAAAAGAGGGTATGGTTACAGATGCCTTGTTGAAGCGGTGATTGATCATGAAATGACCCCTGGTGACCCCCTAACAGAAATCATTTTAAAAGGTGCGCAAGGAGTAGCTTATGACTTTTGGTTCCCAGGAGAAAATTGGAGAGAGGTAGCAATTGCTGCTAACTGGGAAAAACAACATGGCCGCAATTATATACAAACATACAGAAGAAAAGACGAAATAAAGGAACCCATTACAGAAATAAAATTCGTTCGGGAATTTATGCCTGATGAAAAGATGCCAGAAGAAAACCTTTTTCTTAAAAGAAACGCCTCTTAAAAGAAACACCGGCTCTTGACTTGGATCTTAACAACTAATTTTAAAAACATCTCTCCATTCACTAAGACATGGAACTCGACAAAGCAATAAAATCCAGAACCAGCGTTAAAAAATTCAATTCAAAAAAGCCTGACTGGCGCGATATCATAGAATGTATAGATGCGGCTCGGTTTGCGCCAATGGCCGGTGGTAATTACACATTGAAATTTATTCTTGTGGATGATTCTGAAAAAATAAAACAAATTGCAGAATGTTGCCAGCAGAATTTTGTTGCACAGGCACATTATGTTGTTGTTGCCTGTTCTGTTCCAGGCAGACTGGCAAATGCCTATGGAAAGCAAGGAGAAGTTTATGCTAGACAGCAAGCAGGGGCAGCGATGGAAAATTTCCTTCTAAAAATTGAGGAATTTGGACTTTCAACATGCTGGGTTGGTTATTTCGTTGAAGAACAGATAAAAAAAGAATTGAAAATTCCCGCAAATGCCCAGGTAGAAGCTGTTTTTCCGATTGGTTTTGAATATGAGAAAAAAAGGACAAGAAAGGCAAAGATTGATTTTAACAACATTCTTTACTTTAACTCCTACGGACAAACGAGAATGAAAAATCCAAAGAAGATGGATGTTTAGTTAATTCTTTTTCTGTTAATTTCACTTAGAACCTGACTAGCCATTCCTCTTCTAATTCCTTTAAAATTCTCTTCTTCAACTTCTATATCAATGTTTTTTTCATAGAAAGATTTATAGTCATTAAGATCTTTTAATAGTCCTTTAGACCTAAGAGCAGCATTCAAACCATTAACATCAGTGATTGATTCTAGTGTTAAAAAAGGATTTTGGGCATAAATCTCAGTTAATTTATCAATGTCTTCTAAAAACTCTTCATAAAAGAATTCGGGCAAGTTTCCTTCTCTCACTTCCATTCTGCCAAGGGCTTTTTGAAGTTCAATAGCTGGACTTGTTTGTGATATAAAATGAAGAAGTTTGTCTACATACAGATTAGCATTCCATTCTTTTAACCCAGGATTATTTTTTATTCTATTTCTTTCACATTCAGGCATGAATACATCTTCATAAGCTCTTCCAGTTATAGGATTAAGGGTTTGTGTTGCTTCTCCACTGTTTGTGGGTCTTAGAGGGTCATATGTTGCCCTAGGATTTCTTTCTGCATTTAAACCCATTCTTCTTGCAGTATCTGAATCAATTGTTATTGGCTG
>JBBSXY010000113.1:6769-14035 GCA_038045525.1 Nanobdellota archaeon
TTTCTGCATTTAAACCCATTCTTCTTGCAGTATCTGAATCAATTGTTATTGGCTGTTCTTCTTTCATAATTTTCTCAGAAATTTGAACTTTATAAACCTTTCTATTGTAACTACTGTACAGTTATATATAAACAAGAAAACTTAAAAAACAAAAATGCCCGGGGAAAAACCCCGAGCAAAAAAACTCTTTTTCTTCTTATCTCCAAACCTCTATTCCCAAGTCAGTCATTTCCTTTGCAGGTGCTGTGTGCTCTTCAACTGGCCTTCCAAGCACATATGGGCTTCTTACGCCAGTCATAATTGTAATGACACGGACTTTTCCTACAAACTCTTTGCTGATTCTTGCTCCAATGATTACGTTTGCATCTTGGCTCAAGTTCTCAGAAACAGTTCTTCCGATAACATCGAACTCTTCAAGCTTTAAATCTGGCCCGCAGGTTATGTGTATCAAAGCTCCGGTAGCGCCTTTGTAATCCACGTCAAGTAGAGGATGTGTAAGGGCTTGTCGGACAGACTGACTGACACGGTCTGAGGAATCGTCTTCTCCAATACCAATGACTGCAACTCCACCACCCTTCATGATTGCAGATACATCTGCATAATCAAGGTTAATGAGGCTTGGCAGTGTTATTGTCTCAACAATTCCCTTTATCATTGTGCTCACGAGCTCGTTTGCAACTGCAAAGGCATGCTCTATTGGGAGTTCCCCTGCAATGTCCACAAGCCTGTTATTGTCAAGAACAATACAGGTATCTGTGACTTCTCTAAGTTCCTGAAGACCCCATTCTGCTTTCTCAACACGGGCTTTTTCAGATTCAAAAGGCATTGTAACAACTCCAATAACAACAGATCCTGTCTCTTTAGCAAGCTGTGCAACAACCGGCGCTGCACCTGTTCCTGTTCCTCCTCCCATTCCTGAAAGGACGAAAACCATGTCTGCGCCAGAAACAGATTTTTTCAAATCAACGATTGCCTCTTTTGCCGCTTCTCTTCCAACTTTTGGCTTTCCGCCTGCACCCAATCCACGGGTAAGCTCTTTACCAAGAAGAATTTTCTCATCTGCTTTTGAAACGCTGAGGTGCAAGGCATCTGTGTTTATAGCATAGACAGTTGCGCCCTCTATTCCTTTGTTGAAAAGCCATGTTACTGCATTGCAACCCATTCCGCCAACTCCAAAGACCTTTATGTTTGCCTTTCCGGCTTTCAGTTCATCAAAGTTAATGCTGTGAGTTGCAACATTGTCTATTGCTTCTCTTGCAAAATCTAATACCATCTTTTTTTGTTTTTACCTCCTTACATCTGTATGTTTTTTTTGTCAGAAGTATCAATCAGCTTGCCTCTCTCGTTTTCACGAAAGATTTAAATAGCTGATACACTTCCAACTATCACCAAAGAAAAAGTTCCCACAATTTAATTTACTCAATCCCCCGAAAGAATAAATTAAATATATGAAAGATACAATATCTGCTTCTTTAAAAATATTATGTTTGTACAGAATAAATATTTTTTTGGATAATTCGCTCGCTTAATTGTTGGTATTTTATATTTTGCTTCGCTCGCTTTCATTTTTTAAGTAAAAAATCATGCTAATTTATGGAAAATACCAATATTAAAATTTATTTTCATTCTTTTTCTAAAATTTCTGCATGAATCCCATTTTCCCCACATAAATCTACAAATTCTTTTGCATCCTGCTCTGTCCCGACCAGCGCTCCCCAATGCATAGGAATTGCCAAAGTGGGTTTTATTATACTAGCTGCTTCTGCAGCTTCTTCTGCAGACATTGTAAATCTTCCTCCTACAGGAAGCAAGGCCACGAATTCTTTTCCCTGCTGTTTATAGCCAGTAAGTTTCTGCATTTCCGGAATTATGTCTGTATCGCCAGAATGATAGATTATGATATCTCCAATCCTGAGCACATATCCAACCCAACCATCTTCTTTTGGATGAAAATGTTTGTCCAGGTTGTAAGAAGGAAGCGTTGATATTTTTAAATCTCCAAACTCCAGTTCCTGGCCAGGCTCTATCAACTCCATCTTCACCGGAGTTTTGAACTTAGTTATAGTGCTTTGGCAGTCTGCTGGAGCCAGTATTCTTGTTCCTTCCTTAACAATCTTGTCCATGTCTGCAAAACTGCAATGGTCATAATGGCTATGCGTTATTAGAATCATATCTGCTTTTTCAAGGCCGTCTTTGATATTATAAGGATCTATGTAAATAACTTTTGAATTTTTTACCAAAAATCCCGCATGTCCGAGCCATTTAAGTTCCACACCATTCATTTTCATAAAAAAAGGAAAAGCCGAGAGTTTTTAAGAGTTTTGCATGTTAGAGTTCAACAATTTTATGCCCGCCAACTCCAAGATTATAAACTTCAGTTCTTCCTACTCTTGCTTTTCCTTCTCCTTCATGAATATGTCCGCAAAAAACATATTGTGGTTGTTTTTTTCCAATATATTCTAGAATAGTTTTGCTTCCTGCATGCTTTCCTTGCCAATGTTTTGGCGCTCCTTTAAATGTAACTTTATCCAAAAGACCATAAGGAGGTTGGTGACAAACAAGAATATCTAATTCTCCAAAATTTCTCAAAACTCTTCTTGTCCTGTCTGTTTCTTTCCTAGCTTTTTTCATTCTTTTTCTGAAATCAGAAGGTTTAAATTCCTGAACCCAGTTTGTATCGACAAAATATTCTAATCCTCCAATTCTAACTCCATTAAAATTTGCAAGCTTGTTGTTAATAACCCTAACATTTCTTATCGCATTAAGGTCATTGGTCAAAAATGGCAATTTTAACTTTATTTTTCTGGAAAGTTTTTTAGTTTCAGAATTAGAACTTTCAACATTTCCATAAATTGCATAAACAGGTGCAAATCTTGCCAAATATCTAACTACTTTCATAGAGGAGGTATAAGCTTCCATAAAAGCTCTTTTTTCTTGCGTTGTAGAATATTCAATTTCGGGAAGTCCTTGTTTCCTCCTTTCCACATTTTTGAAAGCCATTTTCCTCATCAAGTCTGCACTTCCCAAATCCCCTGTTAAAAGAATTAAATCAATTCCTCTTAGTGGAATTCTTCTTATTTTGTCTAGGCTTCCGTGTGGGTCTCCAATTGCTAATATTTTCATAACAAGAATATAAGAAATTGATTTTTAAATTTAATCTTAAGGGCTCCATCTTGTCATCGTTCTCGGGAAAGCAATAGCGTCTTTTATTGTTTCAAGTCCGCATATCCAAGAAATCACTCTTTCAACACCCATTCCAAAGCCACCATGAGGAACGCTGCCATATCTTCTGGTGTCAAAGTAAAATTCATACTTGCTTGGGTCTTCTCCCTGAACTTTCAAATTCTTCTTGAGCTTTTCAATATCTTCTTCTCTCTGCGAACCACCGACAAGCTCTCCATAACCTTCCGGAGCAATCATGTCAAAGCCAAATACGGTTTCTTTTCCTTTTTCCGTGTTTGGCACCTCTTTCATGTAAAAAGCCTTTACAACTTTAGGATAATGCCTGACCATTATTGGAGTGTCATAAAGCTCTGAAAGCTTGTCTTCTTCTATTGTTCTAAGATCTTTTCCCCACGGAATACTGATTTTCTTTTTTTCCTTCAGAAGTTTCAAAGCATAGTCATAGGTTATTCTCGGGAATTTTTTTCCGATAGTTGCCTCCAATTTTTTCCAATCCCTTCCAAGAATTTCCAACTCTGGTTTTCTTTCCTGCAAAACCTTTTCAACAATACGCTTAATCAACTGCTCTGCATCGTCCTGAAGGTAGTCAAAATCTTCCCATGCAACTTCCATCTCAGCATGCCAGTATTCAGTAAGATGCCTCGATGTTTTGCTTTTTTCTGCACGGAAACTCGGCTGTATGGTGAATATTTTTTCCAGAGAAAAGATTCCTGCTTCTGCATGTAGCTGCCATGTCTGGCTAAGATACAACGGTTTTCCAAAATAATCCACCTTGAAAAGGGTTGCTCCACCTTCTGCCTGCATCCCGAGAAGTGTAGGGCTATGATATTCATAAAACCCTTTTTTATGCCAATGCTCTCTCATAGCCCTTAAAACAGTGTCACGGATTTTCATGATTGAATTCATCTTCCTGCTTCTGAGCCAAAGGTGCCTTCTGTCCCCTAAAAGTTCTTCATTAAGGCTTTTGTTTATAGGGAAATCTTTGCTAACGCCAATTATTTTTATCTCATCTGCATCAATTTCGTAGCCGGTTGGTGCTCTGGAATCTTTCTTAATTGTTCCTTCAATCTCGACGCTGGCTTCAACTTGTAGCTTGTCAATTTCCTCCCATTGTTTCTTGAACTTCTCTTTTTTGAGGACGCATTGGATTATATCACTGCTGTCTCTTAAAACAAGAAACTTGAATTCGTTGCTTCCTCGCTCTCTGTAAATCCACCCTCGCACAGCTACCTTTCCATTTCCCTTCTTCAATGCTTCTGAAATTGAAATGAATTTTTCTTGTGTCATAACATTATTGCGCTGTCTATTTTATTAAAATGTTTGTCTCCAGTTAAAATTTTAGCTTCATTGATAATAGCAGTTTGTAACACAACAACATCTGCCATGCCAATGTCCTTAATTTGCTTTTTTATTTTATTATAAATTCCACCAAATGATAAAATAAAATTTTCGTTTAATCCGGTTATTTGGGAATGACCTTTTATAAAACTAAAGAATTTTTTAAAATCCCATTTCTCCTTATCAGCCTTATAACTTAATTCCAAAAGGACCATTGAAGGAGTTAAAACATTATTTTCATTTAGATATTTCTCAACAATATGTCCTTTTTTGGTTCCATTAAAGTATTCTATCCAAGCATATGTATCAAAAACGATTTTCATCCTTCCAAATCTCTTCTCTCTCCTTTCTAGTAAAAGGTTTTGTTTTTCCTTTCAAGGCTCCAAACATAGAATTAGGTATGTTTTCCTTTTTAAATATAAGATTTATTATCAATTTATCAAAAGATTCTGCTTTCTCCTTCTCCTTCAATTCCTTGATTAAGTTAAAGGTTCTTTCCTTTAATGCTATTGTTTTCATATAAATTATAATTTATAAGTTATATATAAATCTTTCTATAACCCTATACTCTTACTGAAACCTTGCCACTGCCTTGCTTTATTGCTTCTGATATTGAGATGAATTTTTCTTCTGTCATTTTAATCTATGCAACAAGCCCATTTAATTTATGTACAATCTCTTTAAACACCTTTTTCTTTTTTTCCTGATTTAAATGAAAAAGCACTTTTGATATCATGCTTCTGGATATTGTAAAGATATAATTTAATTTTATCACACTCTCTTTTATTGCACCTTCTTTTTTAGATATTTTAATACCATCCATTCTCAAATTGCTTGTAATGCCTGCAACAACCACATTATCATATTCCTCAAAAAGAACTAGGGCAGGTCTTATTTTTACTTCAGATGTATCCACAAATTGTATATTTGTTAAAATAACATCTCCAGGTCTAAGCATTTTCCCATTCAACATCCTCTTTGTTATCCCAAAGTTCCTTCATTTTTTGTTGCTGGATTTTATGAAGAAATTCATCATACTGATTTCTTTTTTTCAGTGACTTATAATATTTAATCATTTCCATAATTAATTCTTCATATGTTTGCCTTGGATACTCCCTAATTTCTTTTAATAAAGTTAATACTGATTTATCTAACTGAATGGTTGTTTTTTCCATATATAGTAGACTATAGAACATTATATAAGTCTTTCTGTACCTTTATAAATCTTTCTATTATGTTGTTCTTTTAAAGAAGTAACAAATTAAGGAGTTAATCTCCCAGGATCTCTAGGAAACAAAACAGCTTCCCTGATATTTTCTAAATTTAATAGCATCATTGTTATTCTTTCTATTCCTAGAGCAAAACCTCCGTGAGCTGGAACCCCGTATCTAAAGAATTTAGTGAACCATTCTACAGATTTAAGAGGCATGTCTCTTTCCTGCACGTTTTTTATTAATTTGTTATATCTATTTTCTCTTTGGCCTCCAGAAGACATCTCCATGCCCTTGTAATAAAGGTCTGTGCTTCTTGCATACTTTTCTCCAATATCGCAATAAACATAGAATGGTTTAACCTTGAAGGGGAATTTGTTAAGAAAATAAAATTCAACTCCAGGATATTTTTTTTGAACATGTTGCCATAAGAGTTTTTCTCCTTCCGCATCCAGGTCTTCACCAACTTTTGTCTTTTTTCCCATTTTTGCTAAAATTTCATAGACTTCTGGAAAGTTAATCTCTGGGAAAGGCATCTTAGGGATTTTTAATTTAACGCCTAAAATCTCAAGCTCTCTTTTGCATTCCTTATTCACTTTTTCAAAGGTAGAAGTGATGACTTTTTCTTCAACTCGCATAACATCTCTTTCAGAATCAATAAAAGCCATTTCAACAGCACATGTCCTATGCTCAGTCAAGTGCTTTATTGTGTTGCTTTTTTCAGCTCTCCAGCTTGGGCCAATATCATAAATCTTTTCTATTCCTCCGGCAACAGTCAATTGCCTGTGAAGCTGGGGGTCCTGCCTTAAATATGCTTTTGTTTCAAAGTATTTTACCTCAAAGACATCGCTTCCAGATTCAGATGCGGCACCAATTAAAGAGGGGGTAAAAACTTGTAAAAATCCATTTTTGTTAAGATATTCTTGCATTCCTTCTATAATCTTGGCCTGTATTTTGAATATTGCTTGGGATTTCTGAGTTCTCAAGCTCAAAGACCTCCAGTCCAGCCTTGTTGGAAGTTCTGCCTTAGCTCCTTTCTCATTAACCTGTATCGGAAGCTCTTCTGCCTTGTTGATAATTTCTAATTGGGAAATCTCGAGTTCAAGGTTTTTGTTGGTTAATTCTCCATTGGTAAGTTTGGCAGGCTTGGCTTTTCCCTTAACGCCTATGACACTTTCCAGAGTAAGTTCTTCACCAAATCCTTTAGTTCCATGCTTTAAGACACACTGGACAATTCCAGACATGTCTCTAAGAAGGATGAATTTCATCTTTGCAAGGCTTCTTATATCATGGACCCATCCCTGAAGAAAGGCTTCTTTCCCTGATTCTAAGTCAGAAACACAAGTTCTCTCCATATCCTTAGAAATAGGAAAACAGATTTATTAAATTATTGTCCATTGACTTTTCCTTCAAGATCATTAATAAGGACAGCTGCGGCAACTACTGTCGTCCACAGCCCTGTTTTTCCTTCTGCAGATTGTGTAATATTTCTCGTTTTTATTATTTTTCCTGACATCTTATAAACCTCTTCCCT
>JBBSXY010000114.1:0-1029 GCA_038045525.1 Nanobdellota archaeon
AACCCAGCCAACTAAATGATTTCAAAGGGCTTAACGGCGATCCTTCAGATAATATTCCCGGCGTTAAAGGCATTGGCGAAAAAACTGCCATTAGTTTGTTGAATCGCTACCAAACAATAGAGAAGCTTTATGAAGCTATAGAAAAAGGAAAAATTACCGGCCTAAGCGATTCTGTTATGGAGAAATTAAAAGCTGGTAAGGAATCGGCATTTTTTTCAAAAAAACTAGTCGCTTTATATCAGAATGTTCCGATTAAGTTTTCTTTGAAAGAGAATGAATTTGGAAAATTCAACAAAGATAAGCTTCTTGAAGTTTTTAAAGATTTAGGTTTTACGAGCTTGATTGAAAGATTAAAATCGGCCGGCGGACCCGCCCGAACGACTGTTCAGTCGGGCGGGCAGGGGGTTTTAATAATGCCGGTGGCGGAAACGAAGAAAATAAAATATCTTAAAGTGCCTCCTTCCGGCTGGGAAAAATTAAACAAAGAATTGACGGAGGCCAAAGAAATTTATTTGTCTTATCGGCTTGAAGACGGCGGCCGCTTAAAATCAGTGGCCATAAGCGATAGTAAAAATATTTATCTTTTAGAAAATAATTTTTTAAATATTGCTGAAATTCTTTCTGATAGAAAGATAAAAAAAACCAGCTATGATTTTAAATCTTTAGTTAAAGCGCTTCGGGAGAAGAGCCTTGATTTGGAGGGCTCAGAATTTGACGTGACGCTTGCCGCCTACGTTTTAAATCCGGGCGAGCGCCGTTATGAGATTGGCAAACTTATTGTAAAAGAATTCGGGGAAACCCTGCCGGCCGACCCCGAATATTCCCTGGTTTTCGAAGTCAGTTTTTTAAAAGAATTGAAATCAATACTATCGGCGCGGCTTATCACAACCAAAACCGAAAAAGTTTTTAAAGAAATTGAGATGCCCCTGATTCCGGTTCTTTCAAAAATGGAGATGGTTGGAATTAAATTAGACAGTAAAAAGCTTGAGAAAATAAGCGGACAATTAAAAGATAAATTAGAAGATTTGG
>JBBSXY010000115.1:0-4788 GCA_038045525.1 Nanobdellota archaeon
ATATTGCGAACTCCTTTTTGTCTTCAGGAAAAGAAGATTCTACATGTTTTATCAGCTGCTCCTTAAGGTTTTTGGCTTGTTTATGGGTTAACATGTCTTATAAAAAAACATAATATTTTTAAACTCTCTCTCTTTACTTATAGCATGGGTAAGCTTAGAGGGATTCTTCTTATTATTCTGGGTATTGTTCTTGTCTGGTTCCGATCTGAAATTTTTTCCTTCGCTCCAGTTCTTGATGATTGGTCTTACTTATATTCTATATGGTTTATTTTAGCATTTGTTATAGCGGCATTTGGACTTTGGGATCTATTTCGTCGCCCCAGGCCCGTTTATAGATAAATATCTCTTTTCTTATAAGAATTTTAATATCTAATCATCCTATTGCCCTTCTGATGTCGATTACCTGCACAGAGCCAACACCTGTAATTTTTTTTAGCTTTTCCTCCAATCCTTCAAGTTCTTTTTCTTCAGGCCAGCCAAACATTGCTATAAGTGCCTTCAAACCGAAGGCTATTGGCTGAACTTCAAATTTCGGATTTTTAACCCCTTCCTTTTCGAGAACTGCCTTTACATTTTTTTCTGTTTTTATTATGTCTGTTTCCGGAGATTCAGGCATTATCTTTATCTTCACTGCTACAATGCTCATGGATTATTTTAATTAAATTTATTTATAAATGTAATGATGTTTTTATTTTAGTAGCAAGAATCAAATTTTATCACATAACAACTAATACATAATAGTCTTTATTACACACGTTATAACACTAATTTGTATCTTAAAATCTACTTTTTTGGCACTCTAATTTAAAATCATCGCAATACTTAAAAATAACCTAGCTCTTAAAATCAAAAAGGAAAAATGGTTCAAAGCAACTACGAAAGAATAATTGAAAAAATTTCAAAGGCCTCCGGATTCGGGAAAGATGAGATTGAGAGGCGAGTTGAGTCCAAAAGGAATAAACTTTCAGGGCTAATCAGCAAAGATGGAGCTGCACAGGTGATTGCTTCTGAGCTTGGAATATCTTTTGAAAATGAAAAGTTGAAAATCGATGAGTTGCTTCCGGGAATGCGGAAGGTAAATACAATAGGAAAAGTGATAAACATTTTTCCTATAAGAACTTTCAAGACAAAAAAAGGAGAGGAAAGCAAGGTCGTGAACCTCTGGATTGCCGATGAAACCGCAAACATCAAAGTCGTATTATGGGATACAAATCTTATAGAACTAATAGAACGCGGAAAAATTGCAGAAGGCACAGTTGTTCAAATCTCAAATGCGAGCATGAGGGACAATGAGCTTCATTTGGGAAGCTTTTCCGAGATAAAGCCGAGCGAAGAGTCTCTGGGAGAGGTAAAAACAGAAAAAGTCGTCAGAAAGAAAAATATAGGTGATTTTAAAATTGGCGATAATATCAGTTCCAGGGCATTTATCCTGCAGGTTTTTGAGCCGCGCTTTTTTCATGTCTGTCCGGAGTGCAACAAGAAAGTGGTGCAGGAAGGGGAGGTTTTTTCCTGCACACAGCATGGAAAGGTAATTCCCCAGAAAAGAGCTGTCTCATCTATTGTCTTGGATGATGGAACAAACTCTATCAGGGCGGTTTTATTCCATGAATCTTTGCTCAAGCTCGGATTTTCCCAAATGGAAGATGCAGGAAAATTTGCAGAAGAAAAAGAAAATTTCCTTGGCAGGGAAATGATATTCACAGGCAATGTAAGAAACAACACCTATTTCAACACTCCCGAATTCATAATAGAAGATGTAAAAGAAGCTGAACTGGATTCAATTATAAGTGAACTTGAGGAAAAATAAAGAAATATTTTTAAAGTCTCTTTCTTATATTGTGTCATGGGTAAGGTTTTTGGAGGTATTTTAATTCTCCTTGGATTTTTAGTAATAACTTCAGCATATGGTGTTCTTGGATTTGAGATACCTCTACTGGGAGGGACTATAGTCACCATTGTCGGAATTATACTAATTTTTATTGGTGTGCTTAATTTCAGAACAAGACCCAGGGGTTATTAATTAATTCCTTTGTTATTTCTTTACTTGGTTAATATTATTTATTTCTTAATTATACCTTTGAAGTCAAATAATCTTTATAAACATCTCCTATATTGAAGATTTATGGCTGCAAAATCCGATGCAAAGGAGATAAAGGAAGCTGTTTCTGATGAAAACGAGCAAGAGAAAAAAGAGCCCAAACTGACTGACCTGCCTGGAGTTGGGCCTGCTGTTGCTGCAAAGCTGGAAAGTGCAGGAATTTATGATTTAATGTCAATTGCAGTTGCAACACCAAGCGACCTTTCGGAGATTGCTGGCGTTTCTCCGGCTGTCGCAAGGAAAGTCATACAGGCAGCCAGAAAAATGCTTGACCTTGGATTTATGGATGGAACAGAATATGCAAAGAAGAGGGAGAGCATACATTACATTACTACGGGAAGCAAAAACTTTGATGCGCTTTTGGGTGGAAGAGGAGTTGAAAGCAGAGCGATAACAGAGGCTTTTGGAGCCTATGGTTCTGGAAAAACTCAGGTCGCTTTAACTCTGGCTGTAAATGTCCAGCTGCCTATAGAACAGGGAGGTTCTAATGGAAAATGTGTGTTCATAGACACAGAAGGAACCTTCAGGCCTTCAAGAATAAAGCAGATAGCTGAAAAACTGGGAGCAAATCCGGAAAAAGTTTTGAAAAACATTTTTGTGGCCCGTGCCTTCAACTCAGATCACCAAATTCTTCTTCTGGATAAAATTTCAGAGATGATAAAAGAAGGAGAACCGATAAAATTAATGATTATTGATTCCCTGACAGCACATTTTCGCGCAGAGTTTACTGGAAGAGGCCAACTTGCAGACAGGCAGCAAAAATTAAATCGTTATATACATCAGCTGATGAAGCTCGCAGAAACATATAATCTTGCGGTTTATGTCACAAATCAGGTAATGGCAAACCCTGCGCAGATGTTTGGAGACCCAACGACAGCCATAGGAGGGCATATCGTGGGACACGCCTGTTTAACTGGCGACTCCCTTATCCAGTTAGCTGATGGAAATATAATTGAAATAAAAGACATGCAGAAGAATAAGGTAGTATGCAGCGATTTTAACGAATTAAATGTTGGAAAAAGCGACTCTGAGAAAGTGTTTGTTAACCCTGAAGTCAAGGATATTTATAATATCAGGACAAACTGCCAAATAAACTGCTCTGAACTCCACAGATTTTTCACCATTGATAATTTTGGGATTGCTGAAAAAGAAGCTAAAGAACTAAGAAAAGGAGATTTCGTTGCACAGATTGCTAATTTGGATTTTGATGGAGAAGAAAGACCTATTCAGGAGTTCAAAATAAGAAAGATAGGAAAACTGACTAAAGAAAGCTCAGGACTTGTAAAATCAAAGCTAATTGGGAAAGCAATTGAGAGGAAAGAGTTATGCAAGGAAATTGGAATAACTCAAAGGCAGTTCAGAAGAGTAGTAAACCAAGAATACCCCACCTCTTTTGATGTCTTAGATAGTTTACAAAATTATTTTGGAAATGAGCAAATATTAGAGATTGTCCCTGTTTTCACAAATAAACATCACAATATTAACATTCCTCAATTATTGACTCCTAAATTGGCCCAAATCTTCGGATATTTTGCAGGAGATGGAAATTTGGAGAATAGAGGGCTGAGATTCAGGGACGCAAGAATTGAAGTTTTACAGACCTACAGCCAGTTATTTAAAGAAATATTTAATGTTAATGGAAAAATAAGCAAAGTAAGTAGTAAGAACTGCTTTAGCCTGAATATAAATTCAGCCGAGATAAAAGAATTGTTTAAGAGCATGCTGCCAATTATTTTTAATGAAGTTGCCAAATCTAAAAAAGAAGTTGTTCTTTCATTTATTAAGGGTTTTATTGATGCTGAAGGGCACATAAATAAAAAGAGATCACATATAACTGCTTCTCAAAAAAATCCCCTGGTTTTGAGGCATCTCCAGATGCTTCTTCTACGGGGAGGAATTAGGTCAACAATCAAATTCGGAATAGGAAGCAAGAAAATAAGCATTTTAAGAATAAGTGATAAGGACATTGAAGGTTACTTGCAGGTTGGTTTTAGTGCATCTGATAAGCAAAGAAGGCTGATAGAATGCATTCAAGGCATTAAAAAGACATATTCTTATGAAATGATGCCTGTTAAGAGAGATGAATTAGCCTCCTTGATGAGGGGCTGCGGATTAGAACCCTATAAAATGATTAAATCTAGACCAAAAAGCTACAGATGGTTAAGCAGAAAAGAACTTGAAAACTCGTTTAAGGAGTTAATACACTGTAGGATAAATGACAGACAGATAAAGCAAAAAATTGAATTCATCTCAAAATTGCTAAATAGCGATATAAGGTTTGAGAGAATAAGAGAGATAAACATAGACAAGAATAATGGACAGGTTTTATACGACTTCTCTGTTCCAAATGCAGAGAATTATGTGGCTAACGGATTTATTGTGCATAATTCAACTTACAGGCTTTATCTAAGAAGGGGAAAAGGAGGAAGCAGGGTCGCAAAACTCATAGACAGCCCAAATTTGCCCGATAATGAAACAATTTTCTTTGTTACAGAAGCAGGAGTTGTTGATGGAAAAGAAGAGGAGTAAATTTTAAAATAGGGAATAAGGGGGTGTCAATTAAATTTATCTGATTGGTTTTTACTGTTAGAAATGTTAGAATATTTTATACCAATAAGTGAGCGACTGGATGGAGCGAACGTAATCTATCAGTTCTTAAAAATGCCCCCACGAAGATTCGAACTCCGATT
>JBBSXY010000116.1:0-3276 GCA_038045525.1 Nanobdellota archaeon
CCAACCACATTCGGTCCCGTCGTCCCGATGCCGACGTTGCCATTTGTATCTACCACAACATTGTTACTGTTGTTGGTGATATAAAATTTCTTATCAGATTTCATTCGGAGATATGTCGTCCAGACACCAACATTTCCAGTATCCCTCTGTTGTAATGTTATGCCAGCAGTAGCACTTGCCCCAACATTGTCGTTGTAAATTCTAACTCCGGTATTGGCATCCTGGGATTTCTCAATATGCAACAATTCCGTCGGCGCCGTCGTCCCGATGCCGAGTTTTCCGATGAAGTAACTATCACCGGCACCCGAAAAGCTCCCCGTCGTCGCGCTCACGCCACCTGAGCTCGTCACCGCCCCCGCATTCCACACGCCGGAGGTGATCGTGCCGACGGCGTTGCCGGTGCCACTCAGGGTTAGATTCCCCGTAACACCGAGTGTGCTGCTGAATGTGCCCGTGGTCGCCGCCAAGCCGCCGTTCAAAGTCTGCAACCCCGTCATCACATTCGCGCCAAGCGACGCGATGGTTGAGGGCACGGTGATGTTGGCGTCCGGAATCGTCCACGTCCGCGTAGTAGCCGCCGTGATCGCTAACACGTCAAGCTTCAATATCTTCGTGGGCGTGATCGCATTGGCGATCAGACCCAGTGAATCTGTGAGAGGCTGTGAAATGCCGACGGCCGAGTTACACTGCCAGACGGTATTGGCGGCGTCGCGTTGGATAGTGCAGGACGCGCTCGGCGTGGGCACGTTCGAGATGATCAGAGCCTGCTGCGCCGTCGCCAGCGAGGGCAGGAGCAGGAAGAGTATTGAGAGGATTGTTCGCTTCATAGAGCCCCCATCCGATGCCCGTTCCGAACGGCCAGAAACAGACGAAATCCAGCAGCCATATATAGCCCAGCGCGAGCAATCTTTGGGTGTTTCCGCCCCACCCAACGATGCCACGCCCATACACCCACTACATCCGAGGCAATACCCACCGCAAGAAGAGCCGTGCGGTGGTCCTGCAAAGGTCGCAGAAGAGGGTTGTTCTCTACACCTCTCGAGGAAAGCAGCCGCGCCGTGGACACCCAATCAGCAGCCGCACTAACCGCAAAGATGCTCGTTGGAAGTTTCAACGAAATTTGCGCCAAACTGTCAGTTGAGCCAAGCGCAAGACACCATATGATGAAAATAATCGTTCTCATTGCCTTTTTTCGGCGGTCAATGTGGCTACTGTCGCTTCGAGGTGTTGAATGCGCGCAAGTGGAGCAACAGGCACTGGCTCGGGAGCCGCGCTCTGGCAATTCGCTGATACTAAGATGCCTGCCGTGAAGAACAGCGACCGGCGTCCGTTATAGACGCAATCGCTATCATTTACGCCAAAATTCGTGGTAATGCCGATAGCACCATTGATCTTGTCAGCGAGAACGTCAGACCACTTCGCCCCTGTTATACCGAGATTCACAGTGCCGCTCGGATAGAAAGCCCCGAATCCGACATAGACTTTTGTCGTGCCTCCCCAGAGCACCGTATTCACAGGCCCGTAGACATCCATTGTGTTACTAGCACCTTTCAACCAACTGCCATCTGACCATCTGATTTTGTTACGGTCTCCAACACCACTAATAATTTGTACTCCATCAATGTTCAACGTCACCTCATTCCCGCTTCCCGCGTAGATTGTGCTCCCACTCAATGTCACACCTGTAATCGTCCCTGCCGTCACGGTACCAAGGTTCGCGCTGATCGCGGAAAGCGTGGCGACATTCAGATTGCCCGCGACGATGGTATTCGCAGCAATCTGCGTTGTGGTGATCGTGCTGGCTGCGATCTGCCCAGCCGTGATCGTGCTGGCTGCGATCTGCCCAGCCGTGATCGTGTTGGCCGCGATGTCAGCCGCAACGATGGTGTTCGCCGCAATCATGGCGCTCGTGATAGACCCAGCAGTGATCGCCGCCGTTACATCACCAGATGTGGCCGTGAACGCACCCGTGATGGTCGCGTTTGTCGCCGTTAACGCCCCTGCTGGCGTCACAGAGAACGTTGGCGCACCCGTGGGTCCGGCGTAGATGGACGGCGAGACTGATGGCGCGAAGCCAATCGTATTGACACCATTCACAACAGCGATGCTCCCCGCCGTCACCGTGCCCAGATTCGCCGTGATCGCCGAGAGGGTGGAGATGTTAAGCTGCGTCACCGTGACCGTCGCTGCGCTGATGTTCCCGCCCGTGATGCTGGTAATACCGGACCCGTTCCCGCTCAGTGTAGCGGCAATCGTCAACGTGCCGGTGCCTGCGACCCACTGGAGCGCCCCACCCGTGCCGCCGAGGTAGAAGTTCCCCGACGAATCCATGTAGGTCTTCCAAGCTACGCCATCGTAATAGCCCAGGTACGTGCTTGTCAGATTGAGGCCGGTCACGCCTATAGCCGAACCTATCACCGATCCGCGCACGGGCAGCGCCACGTATCCACTGCCGTCCAACCCTGTATTCGCGCGTACGGCCCCGCCCTTCACCGTCGCGGCTGCCGTGCCATCAACCAGCATAGTATCGGCCGCATTCCCACCTTCCGTCGCCGATGTCGCATAGCCACCGCTCGTGTTCGTTCCCAGGGCGACTTCGTTGAGCGTGGAGATGGTCCCGAGCGTCGGCTTGTCGCTGATGTTGGCATACCCGCTGCCGCCCGTGATCGTGATACTGCCCGTGATCGCCAACGTCGTGCCGTTCCATTGGAGCGCGCCTCCGGTGCCGCCGAGATAGAACCCTCCCGTTGAGTTCATGAACGTCTTCCAGACGCCGGCAGTGTAGTAGCCGAGATAGTCGGAGCCCAAGAACAAACCAGACCCGCTCGGCGTCGACACGGCCGGCAACGACGGGTTGCCACTCGCATTCAAGCCTAACATAGCTCGACTGGCCCCGCTCGCCACTGTCGCGCTTGCCACGCCCGCGACCTTGTTGGTATCTTCCGCGATCAGTCCAGTCACGGTGATGTTACCATTGACGTTCAGCGTACTTCCGTTCCACTGGATATAATGGCCGCTTGGATTCCCACATCTCCACTTGAATGTCCCGGCGTCAATACCGGACCAGCAACCCGTGCCGGATGAATAGGTCAGCCCGCTCGCACTGCTGGTAGCCTGTCCAAACGACGACAGCACGGGATCGAGGTATAAGGTTTGGTTGATTCCCGAGTACAGTGACAGTGGGACGTTATGGATCTCCGCATGCTGATCGCTGAAGATCACGTAGCGGCCCGTGCTGGTCGCGCCGTACGTACCCAGGAGCGCGCCGTATTCAGA
>JBBSXY010000117.1:0-4347 GCA_038045525.1 Nanobdellota archaeon
TAAAGACGCAGAAGATGAAGCAGAAGGACTTAGTGAGGCAGACGAAGATGAAGATGGCGACAGTGAAGCCGATGGTGATAAACTCGCAGAAGGACTTAAAGAAGCAGAAGCAGAACTACTTGGACTTAACGATGCAGACGGAGATAACGAGGCGCTAGATGACGAACTAGGACTTAAACTAGCACTTGGTGATAGTGAAGCAGATAAAGAACTAGAAGGGCTAAGAGAAGCACTTGGCGATAACGAGGCTGATGAAGAAGAACTGGGGCTTAATGATGCCGAAGAAGAAGAAGATGGACTTAGCGAAGCGGATGGACTCAAAGAGGCAGAAGGGCTTAAAGAAGCAGACGATGAAGCGGATGGAGACAGGGATGCTGATGGAGACAGTGAAGCAGAAGAAGAACTAGAAGGGGAAAGAGAAGCAGATGGAGAAAGAGAAGCAGATGGCGACACTCCTGTTGCACTATGCACCACAACTAATTTAGGGTCAGAAGTCGTCCCTGCTGTATTTGAAAACTTACATCCTACATAAGTATTGCCGCCACTTACCCAAGTAGGTGTCGGAGAATCGGCTAAATCTTGGACAGCAGTAGCAGCCCATTTAGTAATACCTGTCTTACTAATAGTGGCCAAACCAGTCGCATTTATAGTGAAGTTATTATAAACATCCCCAGTAGCAACCCAGTCGGCCAAGGTGAAATCATTACTAAGAGCGGTTGAACCATATTGGTTATAATCTGCATTCACAAGAGCAGTATTGCTTGCAGGAGTTGAAGCTCGAACAACTGCAGTGGCTATCCCCATAGCAAGAGCTTTGTCTCCTTGTCCCACCAGGGAGAAGGTAGCCGAATCTACATTATCTGTGTCTGGTATAGCAGAAGTATCAAACAGAAAATTGCTTCTTTGGAGATAGTCATATTGATTAGCAGTTGTAGTAGCTCTAAATTGGAAAAACTCCTCGCCAGCAGTAGCAATAGTCGCACCAGTCCCAGCGCCAGCCCGAATTGTAGCCCAGTTTTCATTCACACCAGTTCTCTGGGTATATCCATTACAGGAAGTAGAGGTTGGTTCGTCGTTAGGATAAAAAGTAGAAGTTGTATTACCAACTTTTCCTATTACTATTTGTGAGTTTTCTTTGCCAACTATTTTAATTGTATGAGCTAGGTCCTGTTGAATTGCTTTTATTGGGTCTTCTCTGTATTTTTCAATTACATTTCCACGCTCTATAGTTTTATAAGTAATTCCTATATTTCCAAGTGGATCATTAACCAAAATAGGCGGATTGAATATCCTAAATCTCTCTATTTCAACGCTTCCATCTTTGCCAAATCCAAGTTGCTTAGTTCCTTTCCACGCTCGTGCCATTATCTCTACTCCGTGAGAGCCGTTTATTTCTATGGCTTTGAGTGATTGGATTTCTACTTTTAATCCGTACTTGATTTCAGTGAACTCTCCGACATAGTTGAGTTTAGAAATCTCCCTGCTTTTTATGCGGGATTTTTCTTTTGAATCTTTATTTGTGAGTAGGTCTTTTATCATTTATTTTAATATATCTTTGGTTTTACCCCAACCTGGGATATCGTAACTTTCTGTCCATCCTTGACAATTTCTTTTATCTCTAAACAAACCAGGACTCCATCGATTAGGGGTTAAATTTTTGTCATGTCTTATATCGATATTTGGGTATTCTGACATTCTATTTTCGGATGTATATTTATTGTTCCATTCAATGCGACCATGTGTTCCTGGTTCAAATCCCATATCTCTATTATACCCTATTTTGTCACATTTTTCAACTCTTTCTTTATAATGTTTGATCAGTTCTTCTCTATATCCACATAAACCGCTAACTTGTCTACAATTATCTACCCAAAGGGCCATACCATCATCTCTAAGTTTCCAAACATTTACATTATAATAAAAAGTATCTCTTCTTGGTGGCATAAAGTCAAAATGTGATTTATGATATAAAACATCATGCTCACAAAAGAAAATTATATTAGCAGTACTTGCTTCTAGTGCTGCTAATATCTGTTTAAACATTGTAATATATCCTCTTTCTAATGGTAAACAAATATTCTTAGTACCAAAAATCATTGGCTTTAAAGAAGAACTTACTATTTGGATATTCATATCCTGACTTACTTTACTAAGTTGTTTTTGCACCTTATGAGCTATCTTAAGATTTAACTGATTATCTGTATAAAATATTATTCCTTTAGTAGCAAAAGACTCATTTTCTTTTAATTGTTTCAAAGATTCATAAGTCCAGTGTATCTTATCGCCATTTTTTATTGGCCAAAACTTCTCAATCAACCAAGACATGGGGTATATCGCTTTATCCCACTTATTATTGAAAAACAAATCTCTAGCCTTACTTTTAGCTTCCTCTATTTTAGATTGTGGATTGGGATATGGCATCCCAAAATCTCCACCCTGAGTCCTGAATAAATGAGCATACCAGGTATTGTGGTTGACCATTACTTTTCCACCACTTAACCACGTTTTACATGCAACTTCTATCCCTTGAGACCCCCAAGAACCAAACGATTCATCACATATTCCTAACTCCCAGTATTTTGCTCTGGTCATAATGAAACAAGAACCCTGTAATGACATAGTTGGCGTTATTTCTCCAAGACCTTCTGGTCTTTTGTTAAACTCTCCAAAGTATTGGAAATGTGGTTCTGCATCAAAACAGTAAGAATTACTTTGTGGATTTTTCTTTGGTATCCAAACAACATCTCTTTCTGTTCTTTCCCCGCATTGTATACATAGTCCACTTGGCCCCTGATATCTTCTATGGCCTTCTGGACAAACCCAGTCGAAAACGTGTAGATTTCTCATTGTTGGAACCATTGTCCAATTATCCTGTATATCAGCCATCATTTTTACATCAAATCCTTTGTCAAAAGCACAATGAGCATCTACCTTCATAATGTATTTAGCATCAGAAAGCCTAGCCAATTGATTGGTCATCCCCCGTTGCCCAATAGATTCTGGACAATAAACAATCGTTACGTCTGGATGATCCTCTATGCCAGGATCTGCCCATTGACCATCTAGGCCCACAATAACTTCTGTTTTTCCTTCTTTGTGTTCTAGAATATCTTGGATTGTTTTGGCCAACCACATCTCATTACGACTGGGGATAAGAATGCTTAAATCGTATTTCATATTATTAATTTATTATCATTATGCCCAAGTGATATAATTATTTCTTCTCGCCATATAATTTCTTCTTTGGTCCATTTCCAATGATCAACAAAAATAAAATCCGCCATATTTCTTCCATCTTTCCAATGAAAGAGCATCTCTTTTTTATTTGGAACAAAAATCATATCACTTCCAATGTTGCCAGGAATGACTTCTTTTTTACTCCATATCAATCTCTTATCGGGATATTGCATTCTAAATAAATTTGGTTTTCCTGGATTCTCATTAATAGCATTTTCCATTATTTGTCTATGACCCTTAATATAATAATCATCATCATCAATAAATGCCAAATAATTTCCAACAGCCCTGGCCATTCCCTTATTTCTCTGGGGGTTACCCCACATATTTGATTTGGGGATATCAAATTCAACAATTATTTCATCTCCTGACCATATCTCAATAGAATCAATTGTTCTCTTGAGTGTTTCTCTATTGATAGATGGTATAATAAAACTTATAGTTCCCATTTGAATTCCCTTAAATTACTTAATACGGTGGTATGCGTTTTGGCCTTTGTATAATCAAACTTATATTTGAACAATGGATAAATTTTATCAAAACTATATGTGTGGTTTTCTTTTGGTTCAGTATCATGCACCACTAAATATTCCGCATTGACAAGTCTGGCGATTTCTACTGCCCTACGTTCCCCAGGGGCATGATCCACCAAAACAACACTCCAATTATATTCATCAACATCTATTTTGTCCCAGTCATTGACAACACCTATCTTATGAGTTTCACTTCTATACTTTCTAAACATATCAACATATTTTTGATTATTATCATAAGAAACTAAATTTCTATTTTTGTCAAAACAAAGCATGTGCAATAATGGTGTACTAAAAATACCCATTCCCAATTCTAAGACAGGACCATTTGTTACTTCCATAACTTTTATCAATACAGGAATGTGGCTACTCCAATCTGGGTGATGTCTATGCATATTATTTAGCGTGATATTTATGTTTCTGCACACCCAAATACCAGCAATCATTATAAATATCCATTAGTTTATTAATTTTTAATCCAGCATTCTTAATCGAATAGACGAATCCAATCTGGTCGACTATATGATATCTTGTGATATGATACCACCACTCTTTTAGAGCAGTCTGAACCTCTGGA
>JBBSXY010000118.1:0-1511 GCA_038045525.1 Nanobdellota archaeon
GACGTGATTGTCATCGTTTTACTGCCCAGTGGTTGTTGCAGTTTGACAGGCTTCGATCGATCGAACATCAACGAAACCTTCAAAAAACCGTTTGACGCCGCCCTTCTGGCAGAGCGTCTTCGGTATCTCATCGGCGCAAAGAAAGAACTCGTCTGAGCTGGTTTGAGTTAACCCATGCCGCTGTCCGTTTCATCTGGAAACTGGCAGCGGATTTTTTAACTAGCTGTTGACAAAAGGATTTTATTCAGATAGATTATATTATAGGTAAAATTAAGCAATAAAAAAATATATGACAATAAAACCATTATCAGATCATATTTTAATTGAGCCAATAAAAGAAGAAGAAAAAACCCGAGGCGGTATTTTTTTGCCTGAAACCGCAGAAAAAGAAAAATCAGAACAAGGCAAGGTAATTGCGGTTGGGTCAGGTAAAAAGACAAACGACGGAAAAATAATTCCGCTTTCTGTAAAAGCCGGAGACATTGTTCTGTTCACAAAATACGGGCCGAATGAAATAAAGGTTGATAATAAAGAATATTTAATTGCAAAAGAAGAGGATATATTAGCAATAATAGAGTAATTATAATGCAAATAATGCTAATGATATGAAAATGATGCAAATTCGCGTTATTCGCATATCATTTGTAAATTGGCATAATATTAAATGGCAAAACAAATCAAATACAGCGAGGATGCTCGCAAAATATTAAAAAGCGGGTTAGATAAAGTGGCTAACGCCGTAAAAGTTACATTAGGCCCGAAAGGCAGGAATGTTGTTTTGGGTTCTGGTTATGGCTCGCCGACAATTACAAATGACGGCGTTACAATTGCAAAAGATATTGAATTAGAAGATAATGTTGAAAATATTGGGGCTGAAATTATAAAAGAAGTTGCCTCAAAAACAAACGACATTGCCGGCGATGGCACAACTTCGGCTGTTTTATTGTGCCAGGCAATTGCGACAGAAGGCTTAAAAAATGTTGCGGCCGGAGCAAATCCTTTGGCATTGAGAAAAGGAATTATAAAAGCAAAAGATGCGGTTGTGCAGGCGTTAAAAGAAATGTCAAAGCCGATTTCAAATAAAGAAGAAACATCGCAGGTTGCAACAATTTCAGCCCAAGACAAAGAAGTCGGCGACTTAATTGCGGAAATTATGGACGAGGTTGGCAAAGACGGAGTAATCACAGTTGAAGAATCAAAAACATTCGGCTTGTCAAAAGAAATTGTAAAAGGTTTGCAGTTTGACAGGGGATATGTTTCTGGTTATATGGTTTCAAACACTGAAAAAATGGAAGCTGTTTTAGAAGAGCCGTATATTTTAATTACAGATAAAAAAATCAGTTCGTTGCAGGAAATTTTACCTTTGCTTGAAAAGTTAGTTAAAGCTGGTAAAAAAGAATTAGTGCTCATTGCAGACGATGTTGACGGCGACGCTTTAACAACTTTAATTGTAAATAAAATTAGGGGAATTTTTAACGCTTTGGCAGTAAAAGCTCCGGGTTTTGGCGACA
>JBBSXY010000119.1:0-16381 GCA_038045525.1 Nanobdellota archaeon
TCAGACCCGCACATAATACATACCATCACAATCATTGTTTGATCACCGACTACCCTTAAAGATGTTTTGCTCTGATTAAAATCGTGGTATCCCTCTTTACATCCTCTGTTGTATCCTTTTTGATGCTCAAACTTATTTAGATCTGTATCCTGTTTCTGATCCTCAGAATTGTTTTGTACTACTTCTTCCATTATTTATTGAATTCATTAACCCACGCTTCAGCGGTTCTATTCCAAGTAAATTGCTTAGCATAATCAATGATTTCTTGTCTCATTATTTCATATTTATCTACATTAGTTAGATAGTCGACCAGTCTATTAACTACTTCATCAACATTTTTAACTCCATAATCTACGCCAGATTCTATGTCTTGTATCCAATTTTCAGACGTTACATCTGAATGAATCTTGATCCCTCTCATAAATTCTCCTTGTGCAAATATATCAGTAGTTAACGGAATACATCCTGCTAACATTGCCTTAAACCCAGAAATAAAACCTATCTCAAAAAACGTACTTGGATATAACAATATACCAGATTTTAAATATTCTACTGTTACTCTATTCTGTGGCAACTTTATGCCGCTATCTTTGTCCATAATGCCCATAGACTTCAATTCGTTCATCATCCCCATAACATCTTCTTTCCATGCTAGCATCTGTTTATTGTTACTAAATTCGCCGTCCCAAACATTGAATCCATAATATTGAGCAAATTTCAATTTAGACTTCAATTCTTCTGGTAACTTTTCATGTACCTTCTTAATAATTATCATACATGTTTTTATGCCCCTATCAGGAGAAGAGGTATTTAGTATTCTATATGGATTTCTTTCTATATTTCTCTGGCTATCAAATTCTTCAACATCAAGACCATGAGGTATAACTAATGCCTTTTCTGTTGGAACATTGGGGTAATGCTTCTTTTGCGCTTCACTTTTGAATATCACAGCAGTTACTTTTTTCATTCTTGCTGCCGTAAATTCCGCCTTCTGTACCACATCGTGCATATCTAAATATATCTTTGGAGAGTTTATATCAAAATCTAATAACTTTGGATGTCTCCATAATACGGTTACGTCATACTTATCCCTAAAGTTCCAGGCCATAAATGGCTTCCACTTTACGCCATCAAATTCATATTCTTGTGACTTAACTGTATTCGCGAAAACCGTAACATTATATCCAGCTTTTTGCCATCTCTTAGCCAGTTGTATAACTGCTTCCTCAGAACCGCCTACACCAGCATTGTTGGCTACATCTGGATCCCACTCATGTTCAGTATAAGAACACATTATAGCGACATCTTTACCACTAGATTCCGTCTTAATAAAATACCTATTTCTTAAAGAAATTATAGGTGGGTAAAATTCAAGATCTTTAGGAACAGCTTTTAATATGTTTTCTACCTCTTCTTTTGTTTTAGCATTTTTTGCTTTTTTATATACTTTATCAGCAATATCAAACTTGTCTATTTCTGGCTGAAGTGATTTTATTAAATCTTTAATTCTTTTATCTTTTGGTCTCAATTTTAAACATGACTTTAATGACTTAACTGCTTCACGTGGCTTATTAAGGCCCAAATAAACCTTAGCTAAAAGAGCATGTGGATTATATTTATAATCTAAAGGATTCCAAACTATGGCCTCAACTTCTGGCAACTCTTTTTTCAAACATGTTTCAGCCATTTCTTGTGCATGCCTAAGTTTCCCAATATTAAAATAAAACTCGCCTAACTGGAGATATGGATCTGGATACCATGGCCTTAAAGATAACGCCTCTAATTCACAACCGATAGCTCTTCCATGATCACCAAGATTGGCATATATAGATGCTAACCTGTGCCACGATATAAATCTTTCCTCATCAGAGTTAGAAATATCCAGAAACTGCAAGTATATAGGCAATGCCTCTTTGCTCTTGCCAGCCATTAAGTATGTGTTTGCTAAATTCCAATAACTATGTGGGTCTTTAGAATTAGACTTAACTGCCAGTTCTGCTATATGAACATTTCTGGCTGTTGAAAATGCGACTCTTTTTGTATCGGTTAGATGAATAACATTAATATCTTTATTAAGAATTAATAGTAGTCTTCTATTTTCTTGAAAGTCTTCATGTATCTCCCCAAGCCATGAGACACAGCCATCATTTTTAACTATTCTTGTTTTTAAATGTTCAACAATACAATTTCCATAATCATCAAAATCATACTTATATTTTAAAGCAATTGCATCAACCTTTTCTTCGTGAGATTTTTCAACAATGAGTCTTATTAATTTTGGGTTCTCCCACACATCATCGGCATCAGTCCACAGTATATATTCATACTCTAATGGAACTTGAGAGAAGTTAAAATTACGAGCTTTAGCAAAGTTGTAATCCCAATCGTAATGAGACACAATAGCCCCATATTTAGCCGCTACATCTTCACACTTCTGATTATGACCAGTTATTGTCAAGAAGATCTTGTCAACATGCTTGGCTAAACCATCTGTCTTTTTTAGGTTTACCTTTTTGTGATGAACCATTATGTTGTCTTTAGTAGCTCCGCCCAAACATCTATCCAAAAGTTCAGCTTCTCTATCGTCAGCCTTCATAATCATAGCTAATGCAATTTTTATTTTACTAGAATTCATGTGGAATTGTATATCGTGGGAATTCGTTTGCAAACCATTCATCTTCCTTATGCTCTTTTATAGATTCATCTGACATAAAAGATGGTTCATTTGCCGATAGTTTCCCTAGTAGTTTTAATTGATTTAACAAACTCTCTATCCTTGCTACCAATGTTTCTGGTAAAGAAAATGATCTTCTCATATCTTCATCTATATCAGCAGAATATTTATTCTTTGATAACTCCTTCTTCCTTTTTAACTGCTCATTATATCTGGCTTCATATTCATTCTTATACTTTTCTTCAAAGAACATAATTGTTGCCCTGATAGCGTGTTGTCTCAATGTTTCTTTGGGGTAATCAGTTATAATTTTCTTAAGTATTGAAGCCAAAATCGAGTCATTTAACTTTTGACTTTCTATAAATTTATTAAGTTCACCCAAATCGTGATTCATATTTAATTAGAGATCCTTCAGTCTTAACCATCACTACAGGCTATTTCGGTTAAGTTATAGCCCGAGTGAACTCAAGGATTATCTGGACTAAACTAAAGTTTAATCTTTGTCGAAACCTGATGAGAACCAGTTAGATCCACGATCTTTGACCTCTAGGGTCATATCGCCGATAACTGCTCTGAAATCATAGTCTCCTGCTCTCTGAAGAGTTGTATCAACAAACGGTCTTCTCAAATACGCAATCTTTAGTGAGTCTGGTCTGGTTGCAAGCAACCTGCCAGTAGCATCACCTGACTGTTGTACATATCTGTGATAGTGAACAGCAATTCTTCCGAATGAAGTCTGGTAGTAGTCAACCATACTGTCTATGGTGTTGGCATCTACGCTAACTAATGTATTTGACTTCTGAGTGAACCCGTCGATAACATTTCTTAGGAATGAACCAGCGAACAAGTCGGTGGCTGCATTTCCATTGTGGTTATCAACATTGTCTCTCATCAAACCATTAATGATAGAAGCAACTAAAGCTGTACCAGAGCTGTGTACTGTTTGGTTTGTAGATCTTGAGGTAGCTTCAATGATACCACTCATTTTGGGAGTTGTACCAGAAACACCAGAAACTAACGTAGAACGAATAAGATCGAACTCCGCTGAGTTTCCCCAATCGAACAACGCTTTAGTCGTCTGTCTTGCCAACTCGTTCTCACCATGATAATGCTGAACTAATTGCTGTGTTCTGCTCACTTTGAACGGAATAGCAACCTTTTCAACAAGGTTAGTGATTAAAGTTGGGACAACAGAGGCTAAAGTTGTAAAATCAGCACCTTCGGCAACGGCACTAGAACCAGCAGTTCTTAGAGTATCGATCATTGTGCTGTGAATAGTGTTCATTGCAACTGATTTGCCTAGATTGTTCAGGAACCAAGTTTCTCTCGCAGTGATTATTTCTACTAGGCCAACAACATCTGTTTTTGCAGTTGTGTCGCCATACGAACGTAAAATTTCATCTGTAGCAAACATTTACTTTTAGATCCGATTACTTATCAAGTCCAAGCAATTCGGTTACAAGACTTACTGCATCATCAGCGTTTCCGCGATGTGACAATAGCTTTTTGCCCAATGCTTCAACCTTCTTAGTATCGAACCCTTTTCTGTTACTTGGAGTAACAATTGGATTCTTTGTTGAATCCTCTCTAGCCTTTATTGCAGCTAGCTCTTTAATCGGTGACTGCTCATAAGCTTGCAGCCAAGATATCTTTTTAGCTTTCGCTATCATAGATACCTCTTCTACATACTGATCAGCCTCAGGATATTTACCTACAAGTTGCAATCTTTCGACTGTTTCTTCTAGTTTCCTGGTTCTGTCGTCAGTTTCGTTGTTATTAGCAACGGGCTTTTGAGTCTGTTGAGATTCCTGAGCAGCAACAGTTACAAACTGGTCTGCCAAGAACTTTTCAGCCGCCTCAGCGGTTACACCGTTTTTAGTAGCCCACCCAGATACTAATTTCTGATATTGATCAGCAAGTTTTCTAGATTTAGCTACTGTCTGGTCTCCAACCAGACTGTTGAGATTCGAGAGATGCTTCTTCGCTTCCTCTACTGACGTAAAGTTTCTACCAGTGGTAGTACTTACTAATTTCAATAAAGCCGCATCAGCATCATCCGATTTGGAAGATTCACTGTGGGAATCAACATCTTTCGAACCGCCTTCAGAAGATTCTGGGTTAACAAGATTTTTAAGAGTACCAAACTCTTTCTTTTCATTACTAATTCCCTCAGCAACTCTTTCGAACGCTTGTTCTTCTGGAGTCTTATCTGATTCTTGAGCAACTGTCTCTTGATTAACACCTTCTTCTGATGAAGGGTTGGTTACTTCAGGTTTGTTGGTTTCATCCATACAAAATACGATAATTATTATTCCTTATGTAAGGAATTCTTTTACAATCCATAAAGATTAATAATTACTATAAAGTTTCCTATATTACAAGAACATCGACCATGTTCCTCAAAAATGCACACCATCTTTTGAGGAACCTTGTCGTTCCTGATTATAATTCTTTGTAAAGATCACTGCCTTTAGCCATTTTGTCTAAAAGCGACTTACTTGCTTCACTATCATCTACAAATGCATCTATCAGTCCTTCAACCCTATCAAAATATTCTGCAGCTAATCCTCTTCCCAATATCTCGACTTCTGCTTTTTTGTTTGATACCAAAAGTGATTTTCTTATATCCCTTATGTCTACAAGCCCCTTTACCATACTATCTAGAATTGGCTTAACTATTTCAAGCCAAAAAGCAGATTGCTTACCTTCTTTAGCCATATCTCCAAGTCTAATCTTTTCAATATGCTCTTTATGATATTCTGTATTAACCATTAATATTTACTTTTACCAAACTTCTTGGCAACTATATTTTCTGCCTGTTCCTTAGTCAATACTACCTCTCCCTTATGAAGTAGCGCTAATCCAGTTTTTTTAACTTTACCACCCTTTTTATATCCCTTGATTAGCTTTCTGAAGCCACGTTTTACCTTTTCTGCTGCTATAATCTGTCTGTGGCCGCTATCAAAATAACCACCTTTTACTGGACCTTTGCCGATTGTTGTCATATCTGGATCTCCATATTCTCTTTCGCCAAATACTGCCTTAGGAAATCCTTGTGCAATATCTCGTATACCTTCCAGTCTTGTTTTAATATTTAACTTTATCATATTTACATTATAACACATAACTATGTGTTTTTCAAGTGTTATTTCTTTTTATGTTCTGCTTTTGCTTTTGCTTTCTGTTTTTTGGTAGGCTTCTTCCCACCGTATGTCCCCTTATGTGGCATATTGTTCTTCTTATTTCTTATTTAACTTACGGTAGGTCGACACGTCTCCACCGAGCATTTTTACATGGGCTACTCCTTTTTCAAACTTACTCATTCCCATCTCGCCTAATTTAGATAGATCTGAAGATTCACTTCCTATAATCCGTAGTCCTATTGTACCACCAACTGCGCCACTAATCATGGCGGAACCTACGCCTATATCTTTAATCCCAGATGCTATATTTTTGACCCTTTTAATTATGTTTGCCATATTACTTTTTTTTACTTTTAGGCTTCTTTGTAAAGCCTTCCGTTGCATAATACAACGCTACCTGTTTTTTAGTGTATGTTTTCCCAGAAAGTGACTTATATTTATTTTTAGCTACCTTTTTAAATGGCATATTATTATAATGCGGTATTAATATTAAGTCTAGGACTTAGTGCCTCAACACCTGGAATGGCCCCACCAACTTGCGGTAAACCAGAAGCATTTTCCATAGCAGTTACTTCACTCGGTGCTCCTTCTGGGAACTCCTTCATAAGACGACCAGCCTGACCAGCAGCAGCCGTACCATAGACTGGCAATAGTGGTTTCTCTAGGAAGAATTCTCCCCTTATACCCATCAAATTAAATATTTCACGAAATACGGCATCTATATTAAGCTTAGAAGCAACGGGTAGTCTGCCATATGCTATTAAGGAATCTTTCAAGTGTTGTACTGCTACAATTCTATTAAATCTTTCATCTGTTACAGTTACATCAACATCTATCTCTTCATCAAATAATCCCTTGAAATATTTTATAAATCTGCTCTTACCCATAGATTTCAAGAAAGATACTTGTTGATCCATAAACGACTGTATATCTTCTGGTTCTGGGTAAAACCCAGTATTCTCATATGCTTTTTGTTTAAAGTCATTCAATCTACCATTAACAATGGCCTCATCGATGTAGGCTAACATATCTGCATCGCCAGTAACCCTTACTATATCTTCATTCTTCATAATTTGTTTTAGTAATGGTATGTACTGTCTGACTATCAGATTCTCAACAAAGAATCCTATACCTTCTTGAACCAAAACAAATGTATCTCTAATATTCCTATCTTGAGTAAGCGTAGCTGTAGCAGAAGCCGAAGACCTACCAGCTTCACCCCTATTAATATCAAATGAGCTAGTTACCCTATCGGCCATATTATATATGGCACCTTCATCGCTGTAAGATGAAGCCCTGTAATCTTGAGTGGTCAATTGTTTAATATCTCTATCTATATCGGTGACTGGGATACCTCCACCAGCAGATAAGGAGCTAACCATATCTGGAGTGATACCAGAACCCTTCCTGATAAGGAATATTCCATTCTGGAGAACCATATTATTATTCTTTCTTGTATTAACAACTATATTAGTATACTCCTGAAGACCAAATAACATTTCTGGGATTCCTCTTCCATACCATCTGCCATCAACTTTTCTGTACCATACTTCTTCATATGGTTTAAGTTTATCGTCTCTAGGATTCTCTCTGATCAAATGCGCAACTTGTGGCGTTCCTAGACCAGAACTAATAATATGTCCTTCAACCCATATATCACTATCAGAATCTTTTTTGGTTATCCAAGATTTCTTTATTTTGCCCCATCTCTCATATGTTTCAGTTTGAGGCATTTTTCCACTACCAAAACTCCATAGACCTTCTAATCTTGGTACGTTCAAAGAAAACGATATATATTCAGTATTATTCCAAACATCCTTGTAATCTGCTATATCTGCTTCAGATAAGAAACTTCTTTCTATAACAGTTGATTCTTGCATTGAGTCAGAAGAGGGATCGATCCAAATATTTAAAACATCTACTAGCTTAGACTTAATAGTTTTTCTTTTTGTCTTAGGATCTATAACATCATATGTCTTGACAACTGCGGTTCCATCTCTTGAAAGAACTCTTATGGTCTCATTGAGCAGTTTTCCAAAACCAACCTTCTTTAATGTATTTAAAATAATCGCTCTGATAATCGGAGTAATATTAACAGCACTTGGTGTACCAGGTTGTATTAAAATGTCTTTTGTATCTAAGTCTACAGACTTAACAACCGATTCTACTGACCATTCAGTTAGTGGAACCCAGGTTTTGTTTTCGCCTGTTACCTCATCTTTTGCTGAGTCGAATATGCCATGATAATATCTACGAGCCTTATCTATAACATTACGCATCAAATATTGTTTCTTTTCAGTAATAAAAACAGCAGCATCATCCCACTGCGCCTTTTCATAGCGAATCATTTCTAGAGCCTCAGCCTCATACTTATCTGGGCTATACCCCGCTGGTCTATTCGTTGGATTTGTTGGTTTTCCGAAGATATCTGGCATAGTATTAATTAACTAAAATCTTTTTTAGAAGACATAAATATAAATGGCTGTTCATCATCTGGAGCCTGTTCAAGTTGTTTCATTTTATCAATACCAACAGCCCAGTTATTCCTAGCTTCTCTCATATCACTTATTCTACCGTATTTTCTAAATACATCTATCAACATACCCTCAACTAAAATATTCAAAAAGTCTTTTGGTATTTCTGGTATATCTCCTACAACAGTCATTTCAAGTGGTCTTTTAATCCAATATATTCTCAAGTTAGTATTCCCGCCGGCAACAGAATCAGTTGAAGCTGGTATTGGGGCAATCCATACGGAACGATCTTTAAACCAATACCTTGGAGCACTCTTACTAAATTGAGCATTTAAATCTGCATCTAATATAGTAGCGCCAGATATCTCTTGTAATGAAAGTGGATCTGCCACATACCAATTAGTACCATCATAGGTGATCTCCACTCTCTGTAATTTTATAAGACCACCACCAAATGTAGAAACACTATCTGTGGGCAATGCATATTCTCTCTGGCTAGCAACTAATGCCGCAGCAGATATTTCCCCATATAAATCTTCATGTAAACCTACGAGCTCCCTAAACATCAAGTTAAAATACTTGTTAGCCAACCTGAAAAGATCTGCATTTGGCAGAGTAGTAGAATCTTTTTGAGCATTGAAGCGCACATCTGCGAAAACGTCTGTTAAAGTCTGATAGGTAGATGCCATAGTAATCTATTTATATTATATCACAAATAATAACTTTTATCAACATTATGTGAACGATCTATGTCTGGGTATCCAAATACTTGGGTTATCCATAGCCCCAAGTGGTTCATCATTAAGCTTCCAACAAGCTAGGGCAAGACTATTTAAACAGTCATCCTTTCTAGAAGAGCCATAAACCATATTTCCACTATTGGTAAAGTGATAAGTAAACGATCTTATTTCGTTTATTAGTTGTGGTATCCTGGGAAAAGTCAGTTTACCACGTTCCATCAAAACGGCCAATTTATCAATCAGCATATTCTTTTTTGCATTAGTATATATAAATTTCGTATCTACATTAGCACCTATTGCCAATAAGTCTTCTGCGAATATATCACCACCTGTACCAGTAGCATCAATAGTTATTTCTGCATCATAGTATTTAGTAGATATATCTAAAACCTTTTTTCTCATAAAATCCCAAGAAAGACTATTAACTCTATAAAAACCAACCATTCTATGGTTAACCCTATCAATAACCGTAACTACAGTGAAGTCTTCAACTCTTGCTATATCCACACCAACAAAGTAAAGATGATTTGGTATCGGATCTTCAAACCACTCAAATGGATCATCCAAAACAACATCATCATCTATACACTTCTCAAACGCCTTAAATCTTTGACCAGCACCTTCTTGGAAAACAGCCAGATACTCTTGTTTCCAAATATCTACTGGTGTTGTCTTTTTATTGGCCCTAAGTTCATTAATAGAGATAATCGAATTATTACTACCGATAACCTCTCCAACTTCATTTTCTATGGCAGTTGGAAAACTAAATGACATATATTCTGGATTATCAACTCTTCCTTCTGTAGTTCCTCTTAAATAAAGATCATAGAACCAATTGAATCCAAATGGGTTTGAAATAAAAAAAGCCTTACCCTGCTTGTCCATTAGGTTGGGCTTAATGTGGCCATCAAATATACCAGTTGGTATAATGGCCGCCTCATCAAGTATTGCCAGGTCTAATCCCTTACCACGAAGAGATTCGGGACTTTCAGTAGTTTTAGTCCACAATTTTGATCCTGTATAAATATTTTCAATTATATGCTCGTGTTTATTAACACGGAACATCTCTGGGAAATTATTGTGAATCCACGGGTCAAGATATTCCCATACACGAGAAGACAAGTCATGAGTAGGTGCTACAATCCAAATTTGTTTATTAGGCTTGAACATCTCTCTCAGTGCCAAATAAGAAGCCAATATAGTTTTACCAAGTCTTCTCCCACCAACGACAACAGTAAAACGATTCATATTTTTCAGAATCTCTTGCTGGACAGGATTCGGATAAAATCCTATCGTCTGTTTTAGTTTGGCTATACTTAGCTGCATTAAGCCTTACCTATATTTTCATCTATTTCAATACGACTTAAACGACTATCGTGCATCGGCATGTCGTCATCGGTCTCTTGATAAATATCTTTAACTAGGTCTTTAATTCTGCTCTCAACAATTTGTTTATCAGTAAACATACCATGTATCTTACCCATTAGTTCAATAATCCTTGTCTTTTCACCCACAGTTGATCCTTCATTTTTAAAAAGATTCATTAACTCTCTTCTAACGAAATCTGGTGTTATATCTTCAAACAGCATCTGGGATACCTCTAATGGAAACTTCCTTCTAACTCTTTCTAAAATCTGATTAGCCATAGCATAAACTCTGGCATTATCCATTCTCTTATCTGGCAAGACTCTATGTTTATAAGCGGCTCTGTATGCCTCTGACATATTCCCAGTAGATGACAAAACATACAAGAATTTCTTCTCGCTCATTGTCATTCTCTTTTTTCTCTTTTCTGGGTTGAATGGATCCCACGGTGGTGTTACGCCTTTCTTCGGCTTATAACCTTTCCACGGTGACTCCTTCGGTTCTTCTATTTTGTTAACCTCTTTATTCTCCTCCATTAAGATTGAGCACCTTATTTAATTTAGTTGTGTCGAAACCCACTATTACTGCACCATCTACATCTATAACTGGAACAGCGAAACCTTGGCTTTTTTGAACCATTTCGGCTCGCCTTTCCACATCAGAAGTAACATTGTACTCCTCGAATTGTATGTTATGGTCTTTAAGGTATTGCTTTAATCCTTTGCAGTAAAAGCAGGTATCGGTAGTATAAACCTTAACCATATTGTATATTATCATTATAACATAAAACAGACCTATTATCAAGTCTGTTTTATTTCTGAGAATCTATTCTAATCTTTATATCACCACACTTAGAGCATTTCCAAATAAATAGTAATCCCTGCAAAATTCTAAAAACACCACCCTTTTCCCATATGTGGTTCTTATGCAATGGACTCCATATATATGTTTGTGTGCTCACAGAGTACAGAGCGCACCATTGTGTATATAACCATTATAACACAGTTAGGAGATTTTATCAATGAGTTCTGCTTTGAAACAAATTATTTTGCCAGTTGATTCTATCTTTCCCCCAATAACAACCACTGCCCCATCAACAAGTATCGTCGATAACTCATTCATGCTTCTTGGGAAAATAACTATATCAGCCTTATCGGTTGCATCCTCTAAGATACAGTACATCATTTTATCTCCCTTCCTTGTCATAAAACTTTTACAGCCACCAATAATCCCGCCAACAGTAACCCAGCCTTCATCAATTTGTTTAGCGTTAGCTATTGTTACGGTTCCATGCTTAGAAAGTTCTGATACGTAATTATTAACTGGATTTTCTGAAACATACAATCCTATCAATTCTCTTTCCCAAGCTAGTTTTCTGTTGGTTGGGACCTCTTCTTGTTCTGGTAGCCACAGTTCTGGCAACATATCCTTATCATCGAATTTGCCGTAAGCCAACAATACATCCATACAGCTTATAACTGTATTTCTATTTGAGAATTCATCCATGGCACCACACCTTGCTAGGGCATCCAACACTTTCTTGTTTATCATCTTGTGACTTACTCGTCCAATAAAATCTGATACACTATCATATTTTTTGCCAAGATCCCTTTCGCTGACTATTCTATTCATTACATCCGCACCAAGCCCCTTGATGGCTGATAATCCGAATCTTATCATACTACCATCTATAGTAAAACCAACCATGCTTTCATTAACACTTGGTGGCAATATTTTTATGCCCATACCCTGAGCCTCATTGACAAGAATAGTTATTCTTTCTATATTAGAAGAATCACAATTCATAACTGCGGCCATAAACTCTATTGGGTAATGAGACTTCAAATATGCAGTTTGATAAGCAATAGTAGCATAGCTAACTGCGTGACTTTTGTTAAAACCATAACGGTTAAATGGTTCCACCAATGCCCAGAACTCATTTGTTATATGATCTGGTATTCCATTACTCTTGGCTCCATCTTTAAACTTTGATTCCTGTTCATCCAATAACGATTTAATCTTTTTACCAACAGCTTTTCTTAAAATATCCGCCTGTGCCAACGTAAGACCAGCCAATGCTCGACAGGCCGCCATTAATTGTTCCTGATAAATCATAATACCATAGGTATCTTTAAGTATGGGCTCTAATAATGGATGTAAATATGTAACAACTTTCTTTTTATGTTTTCTGGCTATATACTCTGGTATAAGCTCTATCGGTCCTGGTCTATACAATGAAACCATAGCGGTGATATCGTTTAACTCAGTTGGCTTTAGTTGTTTCAAATAACGTTTCATCCCATCTGATTCAAGCTGAAACACAGAAGTAGTGTTTGCATCTTGTAGTAGTTGGAAAGCCCTTTTGTCGTTACTTGGGATCTTATCTATGTCAAAATCTACATTATACCTACTCTTGATCAAATCTGTAGTTTTTCTTATGATGGTTAGATTATTAAGACCAAGAAAATCCATCTTCAACAAACCTAACTCGTCTATTGGCTTCATCCCATATTGAGTTGTAATAGAACCATCTTTTCTTGAAGAGAGCTGAACTGGCATACTGTCTATGGTAGCATCTTTAGTTATCACAATACCGCAAGCATGAGTACCAATATGTCTTACTACGCCTTCTAGTCTTTTAGCAGTATCCAACAATTTCATTACCGTTGAATCTAAATTGTACTCACTTTCAAGTTCCGATACGTGCTCTATCGCTTCTTCTATAGACATAAACGGCGGGATCAACTTGGCCATTCTATCACATAATGGCAATGGTATATCCATTGCCCTACCAGCATCTCTGATAGCTGACCTACCACCCATAGTGCCAAATGTTATTATTTGGGCCACATGATCATGACCATACTTTTTATTTATATAACCTATTACTTCATCACGCTTCTCATCATCAAAATCCATATCTATATCAGGCATACTAATTCTGTCTGGATTCATAAACCTCTCAAACAGTAATCCATGTTTAATCGGATCTATATTTGTAATGCCCAAGAAATAACAAAACAGACTACCAGCAGCAGAGCCCCTACCAGGACCAACTGGTATACCCTGATTCTTAGCCCAGTTTATAATGTCTTGAACAATCAGTAGGTAAGTAGCAAATCCAGTTTTCTCAATTACACCTATTTCATATTCCAGTCTCTTGCCATATTCTATATTCGCTAATCCTCTTTTAACCATTCCTTCATTTGCTAAATCACAAAGCAATTGTATTGGTGTTCTATCATCTGGCATTTCATAATGAGGCAATCTTATTTTACCGAACTGGAGTTGAAGGTTACACTTATCAACAACTTCTTGAGTATTACTAATGGCTTCTGGACAATCTTCAAACAACTTAATCATTTCTTTTTGACTGATAACAGAAAAATCGTCAGATTTTAAACTTAATCTTTCATTATCATCAACTCTTTTCTTTGTTTGAACCGCCAAAAGAACATCATGAATTTCATTATCATCTTTCCTGAGATAATGACAATCGGCAGTAGCAACAACCTTAATATCAAACTTCTTAGCTATTCTTAGTAATTCTGGATAAACCTTAACCTGTTCTTCTATATGTTCGTGTTTTTGTAGTTCTATATAGTAATCATCACCAAATACATCTTTATACCAAGCCGCAGTCTCTTCTGCTAATTTCTTTTTGCCCAATAGTATCGCCTGCGATAATTCGCCACCTAGACAGGCAGATAAACAAACTAAACCACCAGAATATTTTTTTAGCAATTCTCTATCTATCCTTGGCTTATAGTACATGCCACTAAGATGGGCCTCACTCACCAACTTAATTAAATTCCTATAGCCATCCATATTCTTAACCAGCAAAATCAAATGATATATCTCATCTTCTTGATTCCTGTCTGCCATAGTTTTTTCTGCCATATATACTTCACAGCCTATAATGGGTTTGATGCCCTTATCCTTTGCGGCTTTATAAAATTCTATAGCCCCATACATATTCCCATGATCTGTAATAGCACAAGAATCCATTCCCAAATCAACAAGACGAGCCGCTAACTCGTCTATCTTTGTCATACCATCTAATATGCTATAGTGTGTATGTAGATGTAGATGTGTAAACTTCATTTATCTAAATAGTAACAAATAACCAAAGCCTCCCCAAATCATGTAATAAACAACAATATCCCATTTACTCATTTCGCCGCCGCCAAACCCATACCACCTAGCATTTCTCCAGCCGCTTAGTTTAGGTAGAAATAGTGTCCAAACAATAAATAGTATTAAAATAATTAATTTAAACATTATATACTAATTGTATCATAGATTACCTATTCTGTCAAGCCCCAGTTATCCACACTATTCATAGAATACTTCTTTTCTATCCTCTGGCAATCTACCCCACTTCTTGATAAACTTCTCTTTATTTTTTTCTGAGCCTTCCTTAAATCCCGACATTTTACTTTTTGTAAACCCCTGTTTCCCATAAACTCTAACGGCCAGGTTACATGCAAACATTATTCCTTCTTCTTTGCATCTTTCATACCAATCATCATCTTCATAATCTCCTAGATTAAACTGTTCATCAAATCCGCCCACTTTCTCATACACCCATCTTGGCATTACAAAACAAGAAGGTAAGAAATCCATACCTATGGCTGGTCCATCCTTAAACCCTCTAGCTGGCGACATCACCCTGTCCTTGGCCAAATCCCTTAAATTCCCGCATTCCATATAAATATCATTGTTAACAATAGCTATATAATCGCCGCTAGTTAAGCTCATTCCTAAATTTACCGCCTTACCAAATCCAGTTCCCTCATTTACAATAACAAATAATTCTGTATAACCAATAAGACTGTCAATGCATTTCTTTAATAGAGTATCCACTTCCCTATCTATGGGATAATGAGGGATAACCACGCTAATACTTTTCATAGATTAAGTGTATCATAGAATATCTTATTTGTCAATACCCTTATCTGTGGATAATCAATAATGTATACATATATGTATGCATATAGGGGAAGTCGATTTTTCCGTGGGCACAATGTGATAGATTTCCTTCCTCTCATCAAGGAAACGAGGACACACATTTGACAAGGTGTCAATGTTGTGTTGTAGTATTAGCCCGCAGATTATACAATACTATTATTACTTGTCAACTTTTATGTTATACAATAGCGGTGCTACTATGTCAAGGGCTGATTATCAGAACATATAGTTGACGGGCTGTCAAGTTATGGGGTATAAAGTAAACCTATTATTATATCATAACGGGGTAGGCATTACAAGGGGGGTCAGGGTTATGGCGTGGGGCGGGAGATTGTAATGCTTATTTCATAGGATTTACGCCATTTCATATAGTTGACAAGTTGTCAAGTGTATGAGAAGTTATCAACATTTTATTTGTATTCATTTGTTTTTTATTATTGTATAATTATATTAGTTCCAATTCTGACATTTACGGCAAGGTGAAGCGGTGAGTAATCCAAGCCGATTGAATACAGGTCTTCAGGTTATTTGACAATTTGTAAATATATGGTCTGATGAGTTGACAAGCCCCAGATTTGTGGTCTTGTATTAAAACACATTGGAACATATATCCTAAAATAAGTCAAGTTGACTGCGGGCTTATTATATGTTATACTATGATTTATCGTTTATTTGTAGGTTCTAACAATAAAACACATAAAGTAGAGTATGTCAAGGCGGACAAAATTGTAGCAAGTAAAGTTGCGGGATTTACTACATATAAAAGCAAGGGATATTGGCAGGGCAAGGCGGAAAATAGTTATATCATAGAATTAGCAAATGTCAAGAATAAAGATGTTTTGACTATTGCGGAATTACTGCGAATTGGATTAAAACAGCAAGCGGTAGGAGTTGTGAAATATAACAGCAAAATGAGGTTTATTTAATACATATTTTTATGCTTGTTGTCAAGTTGACTTACTTTAGGGTATATGGTCTGGTGATATTTGATTCAATATAACATAAAGAGTCGGT
>JBBSXY010000120.1:0-1001 GCA_038045525.1 Nanobdellota archaeon
GACTTTTCCAACGTGGTGCCGCGGGTGGGACTCGAACCCACACGGGAAAAAATTCCCAATTGATTTTAAGTCAATTTTGGCTACCATTACAACACCGCGGCATAATTGTTAAATTTGAGGCGGCGATGAGATTCGCACTCATGTATAGTGGTTTTGCAGACCACCGCGTTAGCTTCTTCGCCACGCCGCCTTGTTGCCTCTATTTTACCCTATTTTTGTCCTAAATTCAACCCTTTTTCTTCTTTTTTCAACTTACTAAGCAGTTCCTCTACTCTGCCGGCTTTGCTAATTTCAGTTTCTTTTACAAATTTTATTTTGGGAATTGGTCTTTGTCTCAATGCCCTATTTATTCTGTACTGCACATCGTACACAGATTTTTGCAGAGCATTTAAAATTCCTTCAGATTTTTCTTCGGGCCAGACAGAAATATAAGCTTTGGCTTCAATTAAATTTGAAGAGCAAACAACTCGTGTTAGGGTAACCAAAATTTCAGGCGAAAAAGTAAAATCCTTTAAAAGGATTTTACTAATTTCATCTCTCAATAGCGAGTTTATTTTTCTCTCTCTTTGGGAGATCCCCCGTAGGGGGACAATTTTATCATTCATTATATCGCTACGTTAGTTATAATATTCCTTTTTTGCGTTCCTCCACATAGGCGACAACAATGTCGCCTTTTTCTATTTTTATATTGCCTTCAAATAAAATGCCGGCTTCGTCGCCTTTTCTGGCTAAATCAACATCTTTTTTATCGCGCTGTAAATTAATTATGCGGCCAGAGCCAATTTTTTCTTCGCCCGCCGAAGCTTTAGCGGAGGCGGGTCGCAAGACGTCTATTTTTAAACCCTTCCGCAACTCGCCTTCTGTTATTTTTCCGCCAACAATTTGGCGATTTTTTTCTTCCCAAAAAACCAGCAAAGTCCGTAATTTTCCGACATCTGTGCGTACAACTTCTGCTTCTAGAGTTTTTTCTAATCCAGATCTAACATCTTGGATTAACTCAT